>CBDVDF010000279.1:0-3584 GCA_965372675.1 uncultured Desulfobacterales bacterium | reverse complement strand
TTTCCTGCTCTCGAGCAGATTGTTGAGCAGGGAACCGATGCCGGTCATTTTATTCTTCTCTCTCTGAACCACACAATCCTCCCGTTACAGCGGAGAGGATAGCCTTTCCCCCAGCAAAATAAAACATTACTTGCCCCGTCACCGTTTAAACATTATATAAGGTCACCGTTCCAGACAGACATCAGCTCTTACTAAAAAACAACAACATACAGGTTTTAGATATGGGATTTCGTTGCGGTATAGTCGGCCTGCCCAATGTCGGCAAATCCACCATCTTCAATGCCATGACTTCGGCGGGGATCGAGTCAGCCAACTATCCTTTCTGTACCATTGAACCGAACATCGGCATGGTACCGGTCAGAGACCCGCGACTCGACAAACTGGCCGAAATGGCCAAAACCAAGAAAAAAGTATGCGCCCAGGTGGAATTCGTCGATATCGCCGGTCTGGTCAGCGGCGCCAGCAAGGGTGAAGGTCTGGGCAATAAGTTCCTGGCCCATATCCGCCAGGTCGATGCGATCGCCCACGTGGTCCGTTGTTTCGAGGACAGCAATATCGTTCACGTTGAAGACAGTATCGACCCGATCCGCGACCGAGAGGTGATCAACACCGAACTGATCCTCGCCGATATGGAGACCGTGGCCCGGAGGATCGACAAGACAGCCGGCCGCGCCAGGACCGGCGACAAAATCGGCCAGGCCCAGATGGTGGTTCTCGAAGAACTGGCCAAGCTGCTCGACGAAGGCAAACCGGCCCGACTCCTGGAAGAGACCGAAAGTAACCGCAGTCTGCTCAAGGAACTCTGCCTGTTGAGCGCCAAACCAGTCCTTTATGTCGCCAACGTCAGGGAAGAAGACATCGCCACCGGCAACAACTGGGTCGAAGAGCTCAAAGAGGCCGCCAAGAAAGAGAATGCCCCGGTGGTCGTTATTTCCGGTGCCATCGAAGAGGAATTAAGCGGCATGCCCGAAGATGAGCGACAGGAATTCCTGGCCGACATGGGCATGGAAGAGTCCGGTCTGAATCGCCTGGTCATGGCCGGCTACGAACTCCTTGGCTTAATCAACTATTTTACGGTTGGCGAGAAAGAGACCCGGGCCTGGCCCCTCAAGAAAGGTTCCGCCGCACCCCAGGCGGCCGGGGTGATCCACACCGATTTCGAAAGGGGCTTCATCCGGGCCGAGATCATCGCCTACGACGACTTTGTCAGTAGCGGCGGCGAGGCCGGTGCCAAAGACAAGGGATTGTGGCGACTGGAAGGCAAGGAGTATATCGTTCAGGATGGGGATTGTATAAATTTCCGCTTCAACGTCTAATCAAAATATCTCAGGCGGCGATCATACCGAATCTGCTGCGTTAAAAACTATTTCGCATTGATGAACTATAGCGAAACAGTTTTTGCCTCGAAGTCTCCGCTTATCTACATCTCCGGCAAGCTCACCACCTGAGATATCTTGATTGTTTTAGTCAGAACACCTTTAGTTGATTTTAACAAAAAAATCTGTTCCCTGGCTCCTGGGAACTCTCAACTCTTTTATTATCAGGATTAATATATTAAGTTCATGCACTGCAATCGTCATTGCGAGTGAAGCGAAGCAATCCAGACTATTTGAAGATTGCCACGTCGCGCAGTTTATACCCTCAAGGGGCACCAGTGCCCTTCAGGGTACTCCTCGCAATGACATTGTAAGTGGATAAGAAATCTAACATCCTAAAACAGGCTTTAGAATGTTCAAAACCAATAAAAGCAAGCTGGTCTGCCAGTCGGTGATCGGGGAGATCACCTCACCGTTGGGTGGGGTTAATCCTTACAGGATCAGTCCGGACGGCACCGCCGATATTTATCCCGGGGTTGGTGGTATCACTTATAACCTGAGAATCGGAGACCTGGCCGGTGGGCTCTTTGCGGACCACGTTGAACCTGGGGTCAGCATCAGCAATTTCACCAAGGTGGGCGGACAGGATGGGCCGAACCGGGCCCTTAACCAGTTTTCCTGCGCCGGCAACATTGCTAAAATTATCTCCGGAGATGCCAAAGGCAAGAGCGGCCGGGTAACCGGCAAGCACGGCGGTATCGAGCACGTTTTGCTCGACTTTGAAGCGGATGTTCTCGAAGATCTGGCCATCGGCGACAAAATCCAGATCAAGGCCTGTGGTTGCGGCCTGCAGATCCAGGATTCGCCGGTCAAGACCATGAACCTCGACCCGGCCCTCCTGGAAGCAATGCAGCCGAAGCTTAAAAAAGACGGCCGACTCGAAGTAGCTGTCACCCATACCCTGCCAGCCCGGATCATGGGTTCGGGGATCGGCTCCAGCCACAGCCAGAGCGGCGATTACGACATCCAGCTCTTTGACGAAGCTACAGTCAGCGAGTTTGGCCTCGACGACCTGCGGTTGGGTGATATTGTGGCGATCATTGATGCCGATGCCACTTTCGGCCGGATCTTCAAGACCGGCGGCGTGGTGATCGGGGTCATCGTCCACTCAGATTGCGTCCTGGCCGGACACGGACCCGGGGTCATGGTAACCATGTCCTCCCGGGACGGCCTGATCATCCCGAAGATCGACCCGAAAGCCAACCTAAAAAACTACTTCAAAAAATTATAGCGGAGAAGAACATTGAGCGACGACAGACAACGTCTTAAAGAGATCCTCCTGGAAAAATCCTACCGTAAAGGCAAGTTCAAACTTTCCTCCGGTCTGGAATCAGACTTCTATATCGACGGCAAACAGACCACCCTTGACGCCGAAGGTGCCTACCTCTGCGGTAAAGCGATCTTCGAACTGGTCAGGAACAACCCAGAACCGATCTCGGCTATTGGCGGCATGACCCTGGGCGCCGACCCGCTGGTCACGGCCGCTTCGCTGGTAAGTTTCCTGGAAAAAGCACCTGTCCCGGCCTTCATCGTCCGTAAGGAATCAAAAGGTCACGGTACCGAGCAGTATATCGAAGGGCTGAAAAATATGCCGGAAGGCGGCACGGTCGCTCTCCTCGAGGACGTGGTCACCACTGGGGGAACTTTGCTGCAGGTCATCGAGAGAGTCGAGGCCCAGGGTTTTAAGATCGGTCTGGTGATAACCGTGGTCGACCGTCAGGAAGGTGGGGCCGAGACCCTCGCCAAGGCAGGATACCCGATGAAGGCCATCTTCACCCGTGAGGAACTTCTCAGCTGATGATGGAATGTAAGGAATGCCAGGGCAGGCTCGAAGTTCTAAGGGCCTGCTGGAAGATCAGACTGAAATGCCGCAAATGCAATAAAGAGTTCCAGATCCACGAAGTGGCCGACCAGCTCGACGCCGAAACCGAAGAGCTCCTGGAACGCTACCCTTCAATTATTTACGACTGATAGTTCCGAATCCAGAGGTTCAGGAGTTGAGAGAGGGTATGATCGGAAAGATCTCTCTCTTCGTTCGAGATGACAGGTCCGATAAATGTGCTGAAAAGTAGCTCTCTTGTCATCCCGAACGCATGTGAGAGATCTTTTCCTTTTTGTTGCCCTTTATATGACATGAAAATGGAGACTTCTCACTTCGTTCCAAAGCAGCCAGGACCCTGAATGCCAGAGACGCTATCGGCAGACTCA
>CBDVDF010000278.1:0-3623 GCA_965372675.1 uncultured Desulfobacterales bacterium | reverse complement strand
AAAACGCAATCGTCGAATTGGCTACCGTCACCGAAGACTTCGAATCGCGAGTGGCGCGTCTGGATCCTTGATCTTGTTGAGCAAGGACGGGAAGCTCAGTTCAAGTAACTCCGCTGCCCGTGAGCGGTTACCACCGGTGGCATCCAAGGCCCTGGTGATCAGATTCCTCTCCCAGATCCTTTTGGCCTTTTTGAGCGAAAAACCGGTCTGTTCGTTAAGGCAGACCACCCCTTTGCCGCCCGGATCGCCTTCACTCGGCAGATCTTCCGGTCCCAGAACCACGCCGTTACTGAGGACCATCGCCCTTTCGATTATATTCTCCAGCTCTCTGACGTTGCCAGGCCAATGCAGAGCCATCAAACCGGCCATGGCTGCCGGTGCGACTCCTTCAATGGCCATCCCGAGTTTTTCGTTAAATCGATCAATGAAAAAGCGGCAAAGGGCCGGGACATCCTCGGGATGCTCACGCAGGGGCGGGAGATGGATAGGCATGACGTTAAGACGGTAAAAAAGATCTTCACGGAAAAGGCCGTTAGCGATCTCTTCCTCAAGATTCCTGGAGGTGGCGGCAATTACCCTGACATCGATCTTTCTGGTTTCCGTGGAACCGACCGGCCTGATCTCGTTCTCCTGGAGGACCCGGAGGATTTTGACCTGTAAGGCCACAGGCAACTCGCCGACCTCATCAAGAAAGATGGTGCCGCCGTCAGCTTCCTCAAAAAGCCCCTTGTGGTTCCTATCTGCCCCGGTGAAAGCTCCCTTAACATGACCGAAAAGCTCACTTTCAAGCAGGGTTTCCGGGATGCCGCCGCAATTGACCGGCACCAGGGGCTGGTCAATCCTGGGACTGGCGAAATGAATACCCCGGGCGATAAGTTCCTTGCCGGTCCCAGACTCGCCGGTGATCATTACTGTCGTGCTGTATTTGGCAACTTTAGAGGCCAGATCGAACACCTGTTGCATGGCCCTGCTTTCACCGACCATCCCGGCAAAACTGCTGCCTTTTCCCAAATGCCGCAACTGGTCGCGTAGCCGGATATTTTCGCGACGGAGACTTTCACGTTCCTCTGCCTTACGCAAGGTCATGGTCACCTCATCGGCCTTGAAAGGCTTTGAGATGAAGTCGTAAGCCCCGTATTTCATCGCCTCCAGGGCAAGATCGATGTTTCCATACGCCGACATCATGATGACCGTGGCGCCTCCCCGTCGCTCCGCAGAGGCCTTGAGAAATTCCATCCCGTCCATATTGGGCATTTTGACATCACAAAGAATGAAATCAAAATCCTCTTCGGCCAGAATATCCATAGCCTGAAGACCATCGGCTGCGGCTTTGGTCAAATAGCCGGCACTATCCGCCAGGACGGTCAGCATATGACGCATATTCTCTTCGTCGTCAATGACCAGAAGTCGCTTGATCTCCTGCTCCTCTTTCATCGATCAGATCCTTGTAAAATGTTTGAGGGTTCGCCAACCAGCGGCAGAACAACCGTAATGGTTGTCCCCTCCCCGTCACTCGCGGCCCGGATAACCCCTCCCATGCTCTCGATAATAGTAAAACAGATCGACAAGCCCAGACCGGTCCCTTTGCCGGGTTCTTTGGTAGTATAAAAGGGATCAAAGATATTTTCCAGTTCGCCGGCTTTAATGCCGGGGCCATTGTCCCGACAATCAATTTGCAGATAACGTTCCTTTACTGTGCCCTCATTAACTTCTTTTGTATTGAAGGTCCGGATAACGACAAGCGGTTCTTGGCCGGGCAGAGGCTCACTGCTTATCGCATCAGCGGCATTGATCAGCAGGTTGACCAGAACCTGCTTGAGCTGACCACTGCTGCCCATTACCAGATCGTCAGCCGCCTCTGTTTCCGTCCTGATGGTTATACCGGACATCAAAGGCAACACCGCACAGATCTCCCTGACCTCATGGACGACATTATTGACCGAGACCTCAGAGAGATCTTCATCTGCCGGTTGGCGGGCAAAATCAAGTAACTGGCGAATAATTATATTTACCCGGTTAACCTCACCTTCTGCCCTGCTGATGAAATCATTCCTCTGTTCAATGGAAAGAGAATCCTGCTTCAACAGATCGAGGTAGCCGATGACAATGCCAATGGGGTTGCCGATCTCGTGTGCTATACCGGCTGAGAGACGCCCCACCGATGCCAGTTTTTCGGCCCGGACGACCTCCTGCTGCGCCTTGCGAAGTTCCCGGTTGGCTGTTTCCAGTTCAGCGATAGTTTCCTGCAATCTGGTTCGATCACGGTTGATCCTGGAGACCATTTTGTTAAGAGAATGTGAAAGACGGTTGAACTCTCCGGACCGACCCTCGGAGAGAAAACTGAACTCTTCATCATCCCGAAATTCTTCAGCTGTCTCCACGAGGCGATTAATCGGTTTGATCACCCCCCGGTAAAAACGGAAAAACCCGAACATGGCCAGAAAAAGCAGGTTTATCGGCAGATAGATCAAAAATATCCGCTGGGATCGGCGCAGAGAATCATATAACCCCTCAAGGCCAAGTTCGACCACGACCGCACCGGAAATTTCTCCTTGTTCAAAAACAGGTCGACTGACCACCAGACTCTTGCTTTCCGCCCACAGCACCCCCTTGGTCTTACCATGGAAAGAGCTGTGCCCGGTTCCGGACTCAAGTGCTAGCACGGCATTGCGACCAAGAATCTCCGTAGCAGCACAATCGGACCCGGCAAAGAAGACTTGTCGGCCTTGACGATCCACGGCCTGAATGCAGGTGGCCTCAGCCTCGTTAAGTATCTGGATCAGGCGGCCTGAGGATATCCCGGTAGCTGTCGCCCCCTTCACCAGGTCTTGGCCGGTCATGGCAAGCAGGACATCTGCCGTGTCAAGCCGTGACTGGACCAACCCCCGGCGAGCCGAAGAGATCATCACCAGGTCAACAAGGAACATCGCTGCCGCGATAATGAGCAGCAGGTTAAGGACCAGGCCGGTTTTTAATCCTTTAGGATACATTGGCTAAATAATGGGAATAAGGAGCGTTCTTCAATGGTCAGTCGGTCCCGTTACCGATCATCTCTTTGGGCAGCACCAGGTGAAAGGTGGCTCCTTTATCTTTACCGTCACTCTCGGCATAGAGCCTGCCGTTAAGTGATGTTACGGCATCCGAGCACCAGTGCAGGCCAAGCCCTGTAAGGCCTAATTTATGCTTCTTACTGAAATTACGCTCGAAGATCCTCTCGATGTCATCAGCGACAATGCCCTCGCCGTTATCGCTGATGTATATATGGATGACCTTCAGGTCTTCTTCATCTTCAACAAAGGCGGATATCCTGACCAGGCCGTTGGCAACAGATCTCCTTAATATCGATTCGCAGGCATTGGTAAACAGGTTGGAAAGGATCTGGATAAAAATTATCCGGTGGGTAAGGAACTTGCCGATATTACCCAAACCAGGATCAATATAGAATTTGACCTTTTCAAGATGCTCCGGAATAAGCAAATTCCGCGAATCACTGACCAGGTCCCGAAGATAATACCTTTGCATACTCTCATCACCAACCACCATCCCATCTCGGTTGACAAGGATAGCTGTCGTATCCGCAATTTTTTGCTCCATTTTGGCTACCAAGGCACCTAAAGCTTTGA
>CBDVDF010000277.1:0-3625 GCA_965372675.1 uncultured Desulfobacterales bacterium | reverse complement strand
CATATTCTCACCAGTCTGCCGGAGCGATGTTTCAATATCCCGATGGAGAACCCCAATATCCGCAGTATCAACCTGGCGATGTGTTGCGGCATCGTCCTCTATGAAGCGATCAGACAGAATACCCAACAGCCATAAGGGATAAAAGGTTCGAGGTACGAGGAGCGAGGTTGGTGGTGACGACAGATCGGAAAGACGGGGTCTTCCATTAAGCTTGTCATTTCGAAACGAAGTGAGAAATCTTTACGATTCGTAAACATCCCCAACTTTTCACCATCACAGGGGTTCTATTCAATCCTCCCTCGGAGTAGAAGTTTATACCCTCAAGGTTCACCTAGTACCCCCTTGAGGAGTGCTTACCTGAAGGGCACTTGGCAAATCTTATCTTCTCATTTTCAACTTTTCACTTTGCCCTTCCCATTCTCGCATCTTTTAACTTTTAACTAATAAAAAAGGGCGGCTACATCGTTAGATGCAGCCGCCCGGGGCCCTACCAGAATCTCCTGTAATTTCGCTAGAAATTTACTTCCTGGTAGAATTGAAAATCTTTACCTGGACACGGCGGTTCTGCTGGCGCCCATCTTCAGTCTCATTACTGGTAACAGGCTGGCTCTCTCCAAAACCCATCGCGGTAAGTCTCTCGTTGGCTATGCCACCATCAACCATGAAACTAACCACGGCTTCAGCCCGTCTCTCGGAAAGTTTCTGATTATAGGATTCTGAACCAATACTGTCCGCATGACCAGCAACTTCAAGACTGATATGGGAATTCTCGTTAAGCATATCAACCCAACGATTAAGCTCCATTCGCGACTCGGGCCGGAGATCAGCTTTATTGAAGGCAAAAAAGATATTGTTCATATTGATCTCGACCGGAATGGCAACCACATCTTCAACGATCACCGGTTCCTCGATCGGGTAAAGGACAATATCCATTTCGTATTCTTTATATTCTTCAGTGTTTTTCAGATCAAAATGCTCTGATTCACCCATATAACCTTCTTTTTCGGCATAATAGCCATACTTGCCACCGGAAGGCAGGTGAATGACATATTCTCCGCTGATCGGGTCACTACTGGCATAACCGACCTCTTTCTGGGCTTCCAGATCATTCCAACGAATGTCGGCAACCAGGGCATCTCCGGCAGGATCGGTTACTATACCGCTTACCGTTATCACCCCGACAGCCGGTTTACCTTTAGCCGGCATACTGATCGAAAATATATCACTGGCTCCGTAGCTGGCACCGCGATCACTGACCGCGAAATAGGCTTTATCCGCTCGGGCCGCTACCTGATAACCCCAATCATCATTTGAGCTGTTTATTTCCTTACCCAGATTGACCGGATCGCTCCAGCCGGTCCATGAGTCAGCATTAAGGCGCTTGCTGACAAAAACATCGAGACCACCGAGACCAGGATGACCGTCAGAACTGAAATAGAGGGTCATACCGTCGGGATGGAGAAAAGGTGAATACTCGCTGTACGGGGTATTGATATTACTGCCAAGATTGATGACCTGGCCGTCGGTGTAAACATAAATATCGGTATTACCGCTGTAACTGCCATGGAAATAATTGCCCTTCTTGTGCAGCTCGCCAACCCCGCCTGGACGTTCCGAAATAAAGAGGATAGCCTTGCCGTCAGCACTGTACATGGCATTACTGTCAAAGTACTCGGAATTAAGGGGAGCAGGATACTGCTGAAGATCCCCCCAGCCGGCAGTAGTTTTTTCAACAAAGAAGATGTCACCACGTCCCATGGAGCCTTCATAGTTACCGTAGACTGCAAGCTTATTCCCATCCGAAGAAACTCCGAGAGGAATTTCGTGGCCTTTAGAGGTTAGAGGCTCTCCGAAGCGACCGGCGATCGACCAGCTGCCGTTATCGAGAAGCCGCGAGACATAAACCTCTTCACCGCCGTTACATTCACCGCAATCCCTGGCGAAATAGATCTTCTTGCCATCAGAAGCAATAACGGGGTTATATTCCGCTTCAGCCGAATTGATCCCGCTACCGAGATTGGCGACTACCAGACCTTCCTCGCTCTCCTCGAGGGTCCTGACAAGCGACCTGATCTGATAATATTTATCCGGGAAATTATCGATATAGGATTTAAAAATTTCGGCGGCAGCCGCCCAGTTGCGGGCCTCAATTGACGGACGGGCCAGGCGTTGAACAGCCACATAAGCCAATTCGTCAGGAGCGTAAGTGGTAATAAAAGCCTCAAGCTGCGGAGAACTTATGGCAGCCCTGAACTTGGCATCCATCGGGGCCAGAACCTCTTCGGCCTGAGCAGCTTTCAGTTCATGGGCTTTCAGTGGGGTGATCCTGACAAGTCCCTCTTTTTTAGCGACATAAAGGATCTCCTGCTGACTGGTATCATCAACATATGTAACTTCATTGGCCTGAGTGTCAGCCAGATACTCTTTGGTTGCCGCCTCACTATCGTACCTGTATTCAGTAAAAGATCCCTGATCGATGACGACTGCACGCTGTTGGCCGGCCAGACACCCGGAAAACAGGAAAAGAGCTGTTATCGCTGGGCAAAACCAGGATGCATATCTTTTTATAGATCCGATCATCTTCCCCTCTCTTATCAGTATTGCGGCTATGCCTGAAAAATTATTGAAGTCATTAAAAAATCAATCCCTGATGCGGTCAAAAACGGGGGAATAAACAAATTTTCCCTTTAAAATCGGACATATAATAACAATGTTAAAAAAACAAGTAAAGCAGAACATAGATAAATATTTAATTTTTCAGCAATTTATCGACAAAAGCACCTTTTCGACCAACAATCCGGCAATAAAAATATCTAGTCTATCTACCTGATATTACGTAAATAGGTACAGAATCCTATCATTAGTCAACTTGCTCTTCAATTACTACAGTAAAGCACTCCAACAGCCACCTTTTTCCTTACAAAAGTCATCTGATATTGCAATTATTTCTTCCTGCAAAACTAACTGGCTATTCCGATAAGCCCAGATGAATTGAATCTGCTTAGACACCAGCTTCTTCATTCCAGGGCGCTACCCATTTAAGAAGGATCATTCCCGGCACCGCACATAAAGTACAAAAAAGAAAGAAGTTGGTGTAGCCCATTCCGTCCCATTGCCCCATCAATGAATAGTAAAAGCCGTCGCCCGGACTGACCCCTTCAATAAGAAAGCCAGTTGTCGCGTTGGCAAAGGTTCTAGGCAAGGCGATCAAGCTGGAAAAAAGTGCGAACTGGGTGGCGGTGAAGCTGATGCTTGTCGCCCGGGACATGAATGCTACCAATGCCGCAGTTCCCAACCCCACGCCGAGATATTCGAAGCCAATAACCGCCCCGAGCAGGGTGATATTATTACCGACTTCCGCCAGCAGGGCGAAACCAAGGATCGAGATCATCTGCACCACTCCGAATGCCCACAGAGAACGGTTGATCCCTACTTTAAAGATCATGGCGCCGCCCAGAAATGCCCCGAGGATCATCGCCCAGAAATTTATCAGTTTTACCATCGATCCTATTACAGTCTTGGTGAAACCGATATCCAGATAGAAGGGAGTTGACAGGGCCGTCGCCATATTGTCTCCGATCTTGTACAGGAACAGGAAAGCAAGGATCAGCAACCCGTGCCTGAT
>CBDVDF010000276.1:0-3642 GCA_965372675.1 uncultured Desulfobacterales bacterium | reverse complement strand
GGTCGGTGACCGGGGTGTGTGTGAATGGGTTCAGAATGTAAAATTCCGCCATATCGATATCTATTTCCAGGTGAAATTCGACCAGTTTCTTTATATAATCGACAGACTGATTATCCGGCCCGAGCAGTACTGCCGCTTCGACCCCTATACCATGGTCTTTAAGGCGCTTGACCCGGTCGCGGATCACATCGGAAGTATCGAAAATAGCCTGATAAACGTACCAGCAACCAGCCTCGGCCGCCTTGGCGACTACTTCGTCTTCATCGAGGATCGGATGGCAGACCCATTTTTTCTTCAATGGGATCATGGCTTCGAAAAGTTCCATGACCCATTCCTTGTCCTGGGCCAGTGAATTATCGACCAGAAAGAGGCGATTGTTGTCGATGGCAGCGATCTCCTCGATAACCTGATCGATCGGCCGGGGCCGGAACTGGCGGCCGCCAAGATAGGCGGTTGCACACGGGAAGCAGTTGAATCGGCAACCGCGGGAGGCGTGGACCAGATCGACCATCGGCACCCCTCGGTAGATATAACGTTCACGGTTAAGGATATCCCGACGGGCCGGGCACACCGTTTCGATCGGCGGGAAATCATGGAAAAAATCATACTTGGGCTTCAGGTCCCCTTTCTGCCAATCAGCAAGGACCAGGGCCAGACGACCATCTTCAACTTCACCCAGGAAGATACTGTCCACCCCCGCCCCGACTTCTTCGACATGGAGCATGGTACTGATCCCGCCGGCAATCACTTTTATGCCCTTACGCCGGTATGCCGCGGCAATCTCCAAACCCCTGGGGACCTGACAGGTAAGCATAATTGACAGCATGACCAGGTCAGTGGCACCATCGAGATCAAGCGTATCAACATTTTCGTCGACAAACAGGACCTCATGTTCAGCCGGAATCTCTGCCGCCAGACAGACCGGACCATGGGGCGGCAGATGAAATTCAGTCTGTTCTGGGATCTTGGGCCATTGGGGATAGACGATCGTAATATGGGACATTTTCAACTCACTATTTTGAAATTAACAGAAATTACTTCACCATCGGCAACTGACGGATCCGGATAAACATCCAGTCCCCCGGCTACCATGAAATCAAGCTTGGGGTCTTCAGCCAGCCAGCGCTTCGCCGCATCGCGACCGTCTGCACCTTGCTTCTCTGAAAACAAGGAATAGACCGGCCCGGTGAGGCCGTAATGACTGGCCGCCTCGGACAGGGCGGTGTTCGGCAGAGTATAACTGAAAAGGATGGGGCTTGCCATCTCCGGACCCTGCTTAAGGGTCTCTACAAAGGCCAGGTCAGAAGCCAGAGAACCCCGGCGGGTCACGCCAATGAGCCCGCCCTGACCGGTGGTCACCGGCCGCCCACCCTCAAAGTGCAAGATCCCGGCTGCAGCTAAAGCCCGACCGGTCTCGACCACGGCCAGGCGGCTGATCCGATCCATCCGTCCCCATCTCTTCGGCAACTCGCCGAGAACGGCCAGGATCTTTGCTGGTGGCAGATCATCATCAATGTAACAGTATGGCTTCCTAACGCTCATCAGCCTGCCTCTCCTCAACAACCCGTTTGATCCAGGCTGAATGACCGACAATAATTTTCGAGAAATTACAAGCGCTAAGGTGCTTGCCATTCCGGCAACCCGGATCATCTGTAGCTTGTCGAGGGATATTCATGTCAAAAAAGATGGCAACTTATTAAGTAAGGTCTTGATTGATCGGGCAGAAAGGCTATATTCGTGATCAAAAAGAGAGCTACCCGGAAAGCTATTAATATTAGTCCATATGCACCAGATATAAAAGGCCAAACAAGCAGGATGATCAAGAAAAGACCTTTATCCAAAAAGATTCGGGACACCACTCTCTACTTCCTGACACTTCTAATCATAAAAATGCTGCGCCTCACCCCGCGCCGACCAGCAATCGCTTTTATGCGCCTGGTCGGAAGAGCAGCCTTTCTTCTGGCCGGTACGGCCAGGCGCAGAACCATAAAACATATAGCAATGGCTTACGGCGATGAGATGGAAGACCGTGAAATCAAAACCCTCGCCCGCAAGGTTTTCATCCATTTCGCCACTGTTATCTGCGATACGCTGCGGATGCCGAACCTGCTCCGGTCCGGGCTCGACCAGCTGGTCTCCGTCGAAGGGAAGGAACATCTGGACAAGATCATCAGAGCTGACCGGGGTGCCATTCTGGTCACCTGCCATTTCGGCAACTTTGAACTGATCGGGGCCTGGCTGGCCCAGAACGGCTATCCAATGAAGGTGGTAGGAACTTCTCTCTACGATCCCCGTTTTGACCGAATCCTGCTTGAAATCAGGGAAAATGCCGGCAACACCATGATCGCCAAGGGCAAAGGCACCAGGGAAATCATCAGGGCGCTCAAGAACAACGAGCTCGTGGGCATGCTTATCGATCAGGATACCGATGTTAAGTCGGTTTTCGTCAACTTTTTTGGCCGGCCGGCCCATACTCCCACCGGACCGGCAGTCCTGGCCCGACGTCTTGGGGTACCAATAATCCCGGCATTCATGTATCTGCGGGATGATCTGGGCTACCGTATCGTATGCCAGCCCCCGCTTGAACTGGCAAAAAGCGATGACGAGGAAAATGATATCAAGGTCAACACCCAGAAGATCTCCAATGCCTACGAGGCGATGATCCGCCGATTCCCGGAACAGTGGGGCTGGATGCACAAAAGGTGGCGTACCCAGCCCAACCCGGAGAACCATGACGAATCCAAACACTTTGATACTTAAGCAGATCTGCGAATACCGAGATAGAGCAAACAAAAGGAGAAACTCATGCGAAGAGCATCACTGACGATCCTGATGATCATGCTGTCGGCCCTGTTGCTAAGTGGTTGCAGTAAAGAAGAGGAAAGTATCTCAGAAAAGGCATCAAAGAAGGTCGATGAGATCACCACAAAAGCAGCCGACACCATGGTCAAGAAGATCCGAACCCCGCTTGACAAAGCGAGGGCAACAAAGGATCTCAGCGATGAAAGGACCGAGGCCATCGACAGGATGATGAAGGAGCAGTAAAGTTTGACCTTATTATATGGTCGTCAAGAGTCTTCATCTCTACTTCTCCTGCAATGACAATCTTGGCTGAAGTTCGACGGCAATCAGAAATAAAATTAAATGAGAAACTTTTCCTCTTCGCGATTACAGGAGCAGAAAGAATTCTCCCCATTATTTAGAATACTGCCAATAACAACATGATTTTTCGAGGGAATAACTATGGGGAAAAATGAAGTTCTCAGGAAAATAAAAGAAACTTTTTTTTATGGCGCTGCAGATTATACAAAAAGCCAGCCGGATCTTTTTGTACCCCACAAGTTCAAGATATTAGCCCCTTCCCAGGTTGATGATTTCATTAATGGCTTAAATGACGGAATCACTGAAAAAGAAATTTTAATATACATTCATCTACCATTTTGTTTTTCCGAATGCAGTTTCTGCAATTCTTTTCCGTATAAAGCGAATAATAAAACTCAACAAAAGTATCTTGCCAGCCTCTTAAAAGAAATAGAGGTTTTTGCCAGTTATGGAGTTTTTAAAGGAAAGAAAGCAAAAGGTATTTATTTCGGCGGCGGAACCCCGACTTCGTTCTCTAATAGTGACCTGGATCGTATCCTG
>CBDVDF010000275.1:0-3642 GCA_965372675.1 uncultured Desulfobacterales bacterium | reverse complement strand
CACCGTGTCCTCGTCACAATCGACCAGGATCTCCCGAATCAACTGAAGATGACCGGAACTCTCCCCTTTCAGCCAGAGCTGCTGGCGGGACCGGCTCCAGTAATGGGCCTGCCCGGTCTCCAGGGTTTTACGCCAGGAATCTTCATTTATATAGGCCAGCATCAGGACCTCGCCACTCCGATGGTCCTGAACAATAGCCGGCAGCAAGCCGTCTCCCTTGCTGAAATTGAGTTTATTCTTCATCTTTCTCTTGGTCGGCAGGACAGCGGCAAGCACATTCCTCTTCGCTCTCTGCGCTCCGGCGCTCTTCCCGCAGGTCCTCGCGGGTCATTAAATTGATAATACAGGCACCACGAAATTTGCAGTACTCTTCAAGATGTTCACAAACCACCTTTTCAGACTTAACCTTCTTTTTATATTTTTCACAGATCAAATCCACGACATTTCCCGACAATATCAGACCAGCACCGGATGGTCCTATAGGTCCGTAAAATTAAGAGGTTGAAACTATGCCCATCTGCTGCAGATGTCAAGATATATTAGCCTGCAGAGCAACAGTTTGCCGACCAATTTGCATTTTTTGTCCAGCTTCAGATAAAAGCGAGGGGCGAGGTGCAAGGCTCGAGTACTTGCAAAAAAACAGAATCCAGTTATTCTGACTGCCTGGTTAAATCAGAGGAAACCCAAAATCCTGAAATTATGTTCTCTTTTCTTGATACAATAGGCTGGCTACCGCTGCTGGTCATTGCGCTGTTCATGGGCCTGGCGCCTTTCGTGCCGGTTCCCCATGCCATGGAGAAGCTCGTCATGCTTTTCAACGGAGAGCTGACCAGACCGGTCGATATCTTCGACCTGATCTTCCACCTGGCTCCGGCGAGCCTGCTGCTGATCAAACTGGCCCGTAAAATAAACGGCCCGAATTCGACAACGACCTGAAAAAAACAGGCAAATGGAGGCAACAATGCAAACGGCCCAAAAAGACGACTATGTAACCGTAGTATATGAGGGGACGCTGAAGAGCGGCGAGATATTCGAATCTTCAGACGATAACGGCCCCCTCTCTTTCGTAATCGGCCAGAACACCGTTTTCCCCTCTTTCGAGAAAGCCGTCCTCGGCCTGGCTCCCGGTGAGACCACCACCGCCCTGGTCGGTCCCGGGGAATCCTACGGCCCCAGGCGCGAAGAACTGGTCCAGACCATCAACCGCAGCGCTCTGGATAAGAAGATCGATCCTCAACCGGGAATGGTCATCGGCATGGACATCGAACAGGACGGCCAGAAGCAGAATGTCCCGGCCATGATCATCGAGGTAAACAAAGAGCAGGTCACCATAGACTACAACCACCCACTGGCCGGCCAGGACCTGCAATACAAAATAACTCTCGAGTCGATCACGGAACCGGAAGAGCCGGCAGATAGCGCCAGCAACTAGCCCGTAAATTATAACTGAACAGCCTTATGGACAGGAACCAGACAGTCATTCTCTCTATTGCCGGCTCAGACCCCTCCGGCGGGGCCGGGATCCAGGCTGACCTGAAGACCATTTCCTCCCTGGGAGTGTATGGTTGCGCAGTGATAAGCGCCCTCACCGTCCAGAACAGCAAAGGGGTTTACCGGGTAGAACCGGTTGATCCGGAAATGGTCAGGGCCCAGATAGACAAGGTTCTCGAAGATCTGCCGGTCAGCCATATCAAGACCGGCATGATCGGTTCCGGGGCAGTGGCCAAAGCCATCGGCAAAAGCCTGGCCTCTTTCAAAGGCGTTCTGGTCTGTGATCCGGTTCTCAAGGCCTCAAGCGGCCATGACCTCCTGCCGCCGGCGGAACTTGACACCCTCTTACAGCACCTGATCAGCAAATCCACGGTGCTGACCCCAAATCTTAACGAACTCAAAACGCTGACCGGTCTTTGCTCGGAAGAAGAAAGTGAGATCTGCCAGGCGGCAGAGTCCCTGCTGGAAAAGTTCCCAGGTCTTACGGCCGTGGCCGTCAAGGGTGGTCACTGGCAAAACGACCGGCGCCGGGTGACCGATCTGCTCCTGTTACGCCAGGCTGGGGAAATAACGGTGAGCCGCTCAACCAGACCAAGGATCCAGACCAGCAACAGCCACGGCACCGGCTGCACCTTCGCCTCTGCCCTTACCGCTTATCACCTGAAGACCGGTAGCTGGCCAAAAGCCTTTCAACTGGCCGGCGAATATGTCTCCTGGTTACTGGCGGCAAGTTCGGACTTCAAAACCGGCCATGGTAACGGTCCCCTGCAGCATCATCTCTATAAAAACAAAGAGTAGCCCCGGAGAACATTCCTGAGATCAGCACGAGGGGGATTTTCTTGTTGGGCTTTGATAGAACCTGTGGGAAGGCCTGCAAAACGAGCATGGATACCATACATAAAAGCCAAGATTGCGATCAGCAATCATAAGTTCTGGGAAACGCGGATCTGTAGAAGATCGGCTCTTTAAATCATCAAAAGCGATGTAACCTCAGCATCGGCGGCGCCTCTTTCATATCCCTGACGATACTTTCCCTTAATTTTGGCGAATCTCTTTTCTTGTGGACTCTTACCCGGTGATGGACAACTAACTCCATAAGCTCCTTTTTTGTATTGGCAAAAAAAGCACCGGAACATTTCATCTCACTTGGGTGGTCACGACAATCGACAAAGAAACGTTTCATGGCTGAATCTCCTTCGTTAACAGATCGTCAGTTGCTGATCTTATGAACGTGCTCGTAGTAAAGGCAATCTTTACAATGAAATAACTTGTCCGCCATCGTCACAGCTTCCGGAAGTATGTTGGTACAGGAAGTCAATGTCGGTTCAATATCCCAGCAGTTCCTTTCTTTATCTTCGTTAAACATGCTGCATTCTCTTTTATTACATTCAAAAAACTCGTGACATTTGATAGCCATCATCCCTCCATCAAATTTTTAAGCCGGCTCTTTTCAAGGAGTTATCATGTTGTATTTATAATAAGTAAAATTGAACCGTTAACTCAAACAATAATACCACAATGTGGCAGAATAAGGGAAAACCCTACCTTTGTTCATAAACAGAATAATCTAAGGTTCAGGGTTCAAAGGTTCAGATGTTCAGGGGTTTAAGGACAGTGAAAGATGTGAGGGGCGAGTTGAAAGTTGAAAGGTGAAAGGTGCGAGGTTTAGGGTTCAAAAGTTCAGAGGTTCAGGGTTCCCGGTTTAAGATGCAACCTTAAGGGCATTTGCCCCCTTGAGGGTAAAAATCGTGGCAGCTGCGATTGGATTATTCCCAACCTCCTTTCGGCTCTGGTTTTTGCAAGTCGTTTTGTAATAGTAACATCCATCAACCTTGAACCTCTGAACCCAGAACAGGGAACCTTTATCTTCGCTCCAACCACACGCCAAGCTCGAGATTGGTGAAGAGGCAAGGAAGAGGCCTTTTCGCAGGTAGCGACCGAAGGGAGACCTCCGATACACCCAGATGGCGCAACACATTCGTCGCCCGTAGGGCAAGCTCGAGGTCGGTGGAGAGGCAAGGAAGAGGTCTTTTCGCCATACATTTAGTATGCGAAAAGACCGATGACGCAGCATATTCGCCGGCATCGAGCTTGCCCTACATCATGCGAACGCGGCCGCAGTCGGGACAAACCCAGGTCGGACCGTTGGTG
>CBDVDF010000274.1:0-3642 GCA_965372675.1 uncultured Desulfobacterales bacterium | reverse complement strand
CAAAAAAATCTGCCGCTGAAAGGCCAGAAATGGCTCAGAACATTCCATATCTACCTGGGCTGCATCTGGGGCGGCGGCGCGTCCAGTCTGTTTGCCTTACACTGCCTTTACAATCCGGACTCCGGACCTGAGCTTTTTGCCCGCAATATGGCCCTGATCTATATTGACAGCTACATCCTGGTGCCATCGGCAATCGGCTGTTTATTAACCGGCCTGCTTTATTGCCACCTGACCAGATGGGGCTATCTGAAATATTACTGGGTTATCGCCAAATGGGCCTGCACCGGTCTTTTCATCATTATCGGCTTTTTCTGGTTCATCCCCTGGCTGGACAGGATGGCGGAGACCTCTTTGGCAATGCGCAATCTAACCGCAGTTGACCCAACATACAGCGCCAAGATGTACATCCACATGATAATGGCCGCCGCTCAGGCCACCCTGGTTTTTTTCATGGTGACAATCTCGGTCTTCAAGCCGTGGGGCAAAACCGGGGTCAAATGGTAAACCACTAACCATGCCGGTCCAGAGAAGAAACGGACCTGACCAGGCCCACCTGAATCCCAAGAGTAACAGCACGACTAACAGACATATGTGGAGCCCAGGGGTTAGTAAACTGCGCGGGGTTCCCCGCCGAAAGAGCAATCCTTTGACTTGCCCATCATAAAATGATTTATATATATCTGCTCTTACGGGTAACCGATCATTCTTTTCGTGGGGGAGAGACCGAGGATGGGCAGGAAGAGTTCCGAAAAAAAGCGTCGCAAACGGATCGACCAGGCGATGGCGCCGGACAGCAGCAAAACACCGCCATCCGCCGATAAGCCTGCAAACCAGCTCCCGGCCCAGTCGCCGCCAAATTTCTTTAAACTTTGTGAAAACGTCAGGTGCAGGGTTATGCTCGTCCTGCTCCTGATCCTCATTGTCATCACCTATTCCCACGCCCTGCACAGCCCTTTCGTTTTCGATGACCTGCCCAACATCACCCGCAATCCCCACATCCAACTCAATAAACTGAGTCTTGAGGAGCTGAAGGATGCCATCACCAAGAGCCCTGCCGTCACCCGGCCGGTCTCGAACCTGACCTTTGCGATCAACTATATTCTCCACAAGACCAATGTCTCGGCCTACCGGCTGATCAACTTCCTGATCCATATCATTAACGGCGTTCTGCTTTACAGTTTCCTTTCCATAACCCTGCAGTTGCCGATCAACAGGGAAAAGATAACCGCGCCCACAGAGATGGCATTCTGGGCCACGGTTATCTGGTTCGTCCATCCGCTCCACGTCCAGTCGGTAACCTATGTGGTCCAGAGGATGAACAGCCTGGCAACGATGTTTTATATGATCGCCTTCCTTGCATACCTCAAGTTCCGGCTGACCGAAAAAGAAAGACAAAAACCATGGATGGCAGCGCTGGCCATTATCGCCTTCCTGCTGGCCATGGGCTCCAAGGAGATCGCCATAACCCTGCCGATCTTTATCTTTCTTTACGAGTGGTTCTTCTTCCAGGATCTGGCCAGGCAGTGGCTCATCAAACATTTCAGGGCCATTCTATCGATCGTCCTGGTCCTCGGGGTGATGGCTTTCGTCTACCTGGGGAGCAATCCCCTGGAAGTGCTCCTGGCCGCATATTCGCACCGGGATTTCACCCTCTGGCAGAGGATACTGACCGAACCTCGGGTCGTTCTACACTATATTGATCTCTTCCTGCTCCCACACCCGGACCGGCTCTCCCTGCTGCATGAATTTGAGATATCAACCTCCCTGACCAGCCCCATCAGCACCATGCCGCTATTCATCATTCTGCACAGCATGGTGGTTGCCACCATATTAGCCGCCAGAAAACACCGCTTATACTCATTCTGCCTGCTCTGGTTTTTCGGCAACCTGTTCCTCGAATCCTCCTTCATCGGCCTGGAGATAATGTTCGAACACCGCACCTATCTGCCATCGATGCTGCTCGGGCTTTTCTTTCTGTCCATCCAGCGCTTCTTCGCGCCGCAATGGCTGCACCGCTCAATACTTGTTGCCCTGTTCCTGCTTTTCTCATTCTGGACCCACGAACGGAACGCGCTCTGGGCCGACAAGGTAGCTCTCTGGCAGGACTGCCTGCAGAAACATCCGGGCGAAGTCAGGATCTACAATCTCCTGGGCCAGGCCCATGCCGAAAAAGGCAATATCAAGGAAGCACTGGCTAAATATCAGCAGGCCCTCGATCTGGATCCGGATAATATCGAAGCGTACAACAACCTGGGAATAGCTCTGGTCGGAGTTGGCCGGGTCGAAGCGGCCATCGACAATTTAAAGACCGCAATCCAGATCGACCCGGGAAATAGCCTTACCCACTACAATCTAGCCCTGGCCTTTGCCGAGATCGGTTATTTCAAAGATGCGGAGCATCATTACAACATGGCCCACCAGCACAGTGAATTTGACGCAGATCCCCACACCCACAACAATCTCGGCATTCTTTTGTCGAAAATGGGCCGGGACCAGGAAGCCATTGCCGAGTTTAAAGAAATTATCAGGATCGATCCGTATCACCCGGAAGCACATAACAATTTAGGTGTTATTTACGCCAAACTGCATGATTACCAGAATGCCGCCAGTTCCTTCCAGGAAGCCCTGGAGATCAGTGGAAATGATCCGGTGATCTTGAATAGACTTGGCCTCGCCCAGATGTTGCAAGGGAAATACGATGAAGCTTTCAATAACTTCAGCGCTGCCCTCAGGATAAAACCCGACTTCATGCTGGCCCGACAGAATATACAGAGATTGAACCAGCAGCTTAAACTGGCTATTGGCCAATAAGCCAAGCCATTTTGCTTAAACCAGACCTTAAAAAACCATGCCGAAAACCCTGAATCTAAGTTGCACTATCAGCCAGTCGGAAAAGGGCCTGCCTCTGATCGACCTGCTGGTTGGGCGCTTTCCATATCATGATGGTGAGCAATGGCGAAAAATAATCAGCTCCGGCCATATTCTGCTGAACGGGGAAAAACCCCGCCCTGACCACAAGGTCTGTTCAGGAGACACCCTCACTTACCGGGCCGTTGATCATCAGGAACCAGCCGTAAGCACAGAGATCGAGCCTGTTATGGAAACTGCAGATCTGCTACTGGTCGGCAAACCGGCCGGCACCCCGGTCACCCGGACCGGCCTGATCGTTTATAACACCTTCGTCAATATCCTCCGCCGCCATTACGAGCAGGACATTCATCCCCTACATCGCCTTGACAGGGAAACCAGCGGCCTGCTGCTCTGTGCCAGAAGCAATGAGGGATGCCAGATCTTCCAGAAACAAATGAACCAGATTGTGACCGGCAAATACTACCTGGCGATGGTCAGAGGTAAACTTCAGGTAGATGATCTGCTAGTCAACGACCCTTTATCCGCCAACCCGGACAATCCGATCCGCTGCCAGATGTTGGTTGATCAAAAGGGCAAAGCCTGCCAGACTCTCGTCCAGACAGTTATGGCCCGCGAGGATCACTCCCTGATTCTGGCTGAACTTATCACCGGTCGCCGCCACCAGATCAGGGCCCACCTGGCCCACCTGGGACATCCGCTGGTCGGCGACAAGATCTACAGCTATAACGGCAAATATTTTTTAAAACGCCTTGAGGCGGATCTTAGCGAGGA
>CBDVDF010000273.1:0-3668 GCA_965372675.1 uncultured Desulfobacterales bacterium | reverse complement strand
ATGGCCATACATGCAGCTATTGCTGCCAGAGAGGCGGCTGACGATGCCGGCTTGTCCGATGAGCTGCTGGCCTCGGGCAGGATCGGGGCAGTTATCGGCTCAACGACCGGCAGCCCCGAAACTTACGAGAAATTTTATCGGACCTTCCTGCCGGACGAATCGGTAACCGAAGTGAAATCCGGTTTCTTTTTCCAGATAATGAGCCACAGCTGTGCCGCCAACGTCTGCCAGGCCCTGGGGATCAACGGTGAACAGTGGGCGCCGACCAGTGCCTGCACCTCGGCCACCCAGGCCATCGGTCTTGGCTATCTTCTGATCAAAAGCGGCCGACAGGATGCAGTGCTTTGCGGCGGAGCCGATGAGACCCACCATACGGTCACCATGGTCTTCGATGTCCTTAAAGCGGCCTCAAGGCACCATGACCCGGAGCTTGCCACCCCCCGCCCCTTCGACCGGGACCGGGATGGAGTGGTCTGTGGCGGCGGCAGCGGCATCCTGGTCCTGGAGAGTCTTGAATCAGCCCGGGCCAGAGGCGCTGAAATATATTGCGAGATCCTTGGCTTCGGTCATGTGACGGACAGCAGTCACATTGCCAACCCCCATGAAGATTCGATGGCAAAAGCCATGCGCCAGGCCATGGATGAGGCAGGGGTTGAGCCGTCTGAAATAGATTACGTCAATGCCCACGCTACCGGGACCCTGCAAGGAGATATTGCAGAATCTCTTGCCATTGCCGAGACATTCGGGTTGGATACCCCGGTAAGTTCTTTCAAAGGACATATCGGCCACACCCTCGGTGCCGCCGGTGCCTTGGAAACCGTGATCCTGCTGGAAATGATCAAGCGCCAGGAACTGTTCCCCACCCTGCATCTGGAAAACCCGGATCCGCAATGTGCCGGGATCGATCTGGTCCGCGAAATAAAGACCCATAAAATAGATACTGTTCTAAAAAATAATTTTGCCCTGGGAGGCGTAAATGCCGCCCTGGTGCTCAGGAGGCTCCCTCAATGACCGACGACCAGATCCGCCAGAAAATCATCGAGACCCTGGCAGAAGAATTCGAACTAGAACTCGGCCAGCTGACCCCGGAAGCGACCCTTTACGATGACCTGGGCCTTGACAGCCTCGATGCCGTCGACCTGGTGGTAGCGATGGAAAAAGCCTTCAGTGTAAAACTGGCCAACGAAGAAGAAGTGAAAACCGTCAGGACCGTAGGCGATCTTTTTGGCCTGATAATCAGCCTGCGGAACAGCGGAGCCGACAACTAATCCACCTTGAAGAAGATACTGCTCAACTTATATTACTGGCCGATGTTACTGCTGGTCACCATTACCGGCCTGATCATCGCCCCCTGCCTGCTGCTCGGTAATATGGTTTTCCCGAGAATGGAGATCGCCCGCCTGGCCCGACTCTCGGTCAGAGTCTACGGCTGGATCCTGATCAGGGTCGTACCTTTCATGGCCCCAGTGGTCCTCGAGGACCGTTCCGGCGGATTCCCGAAGCCGGCGATCTTCATCCCCAACCATAATTCATCAATAGACCCTTATCTTTTCGGGATGCTGCCGATGGATAATGCCTTCGTCACCTCCTGGCCTTTCAAGATCCCCTTTTATAGTTTCTTCATGCGTCTGGCCGGATACATTAATTCAACCAGCGGCTGGGAGCATGTCCAGAAGGCGGGGACCAGGTTGCTTGATTCAGGTTGTTCCCTGATCATCTGGCCGGAGGGGCATCGCTCCAGAGATGGCCGGTTGCGGCGTTTTAAGAACGGGGCCTTCCAGCTGGCCCTGGCCACCGGCCGGCCGATCGTGCCGGTCTGCATTGTCGGCTCCAGGCAAGTGCTGCCGCCAGGCAAGCGGTTCCTTTCCCCAGCCAGGATCAAGGTCATCCTTTTGCCTACCATCATGCCGTCCGGCAGCAGTGACAACCCCGAGGATATCAGGTCTCTCAAGATCAGGACCAAGACAGCTATTGGTGCGGAACTGGATAAGCATACCCCTGTTTGCAAAACCGCGACCGCCCCGGAAGAGGACCCCGACCAGCCCCGTCCGGCGGCAATACAGCAGAAAACATCAGCAAAAGACCTGCCCGGAAATCATGAGTGAGCCATTCGATCTGCATAGCGCCATTGCCCTGCGCCAGGCCGCCCCGGAAGTGATCGCTGCCCGGCAGGAGGTCCTGCTGCGGGAGCACCTCCAACAGGCAGCCAAAGCTCCTTTTTACCGGGATATGTTCAGCAGACTGGGATGCCGGCCCGAAGAGATACGCCTGAGCGACCTGCCCGGACTACCACTGACTTCCAGGCAGGACTTCGAAGCATCACCGGAGGCCTTTTTCGCCACATCAGAAGCAAGCCGGATCGACCTGGCCCTGACTTCCGGGTCAACCGGAGATCCGATCCTGGTCCCTTATACGATCCGTGATCTTGAAAGACTTGCCTTTAACGAGCAGTTGAGTTTTTACGGGGCAGGAGTCAGAGAAAACGACCGGCTGCTGCTCTGTGTGACTCTTGACCGCTGTTTCATCGCCGGCCTGGCATATTACACCGGTCTGGCCAGGCTCGGTGCCGGCGTTATTCGTAGCGGTCCCGGCCAGCCTGCCAGGCAATGGGAACTGCTCAAACGCCTCAGGCCGACCGGCCTGGTGGGGGTACCTTCCTTCCTGCTGAAATTGGCCGAATGGGGCAAATCGCACGGGTATAATCCCCAGGATTATGGTATAAGCACTCTGGTCACTATCGGCGAGCCGATCCGCCGGGCCGATAACAGCCTCACCCCGCTGGGACGGGACCTTACCGAAGCCTGGCAGGGCAAGATCTATTCCTCCTACGGCGCCACAGAACTGGAAACAGCCTTCTGTGAATGCACCGCCGGCTGCGGCGGCCATGTCCATCCGGAACTGATGCTGACAGAGATCGTTGATAACCAGGGCAGCCCCCTGCCTCCGGGTGAACCTGGCGAGGTGGTGGTCACCACTCTCGGGGTTGAAGGTTTCCCGCTTGTCCGTTTCCAGACCGGCGACGTGGCCCGGCTCCATGTCTCACCATGCCGGTGCGGCTGGCAGACCCCAAGACTCGGTGCCATAGAAGGACGACTTGCCCAGCGCTTGAAAGTAAAAGGCACAACTATTTATCCTGAAATGATCTTTCAGCTCCTTATGGAGTTGCCGGAGATCAAGGCTTCTTATCTCGAGGTCAGGTCTTCATACGATCTTTCAGACGAAATAACCCTGGTCGTCGGCATGGACGATCCGAGCGATGAAAAAACGGCCCAGCTGTCGGAATATCTCCAAGCCCGCCTGAGGGTAAAACCGGAAATTAGCATCAGGGACCTGGCCGTTGTCCAGGCGACCATGGAAAAGGCCGGTGGCCGTAAACTAAAACGATTTTTCGATCTACGTGGTGAATAAACAAGATGAAATGTTTCGGTGAACACTGGGGGCTTGAATTCTCCCCCGAAGAGATCGCGGTAGCCCGGGCCAAGAACGGACTGCTCTCCATGGAACTGGAACTGTCCAGGGCCTGTAACCTGCGCTGTGTCTATTGCTATGCCGAATCCGGGGTGCCAATGGACAACGAACTGACCCTTGACGAGATCTTCAGCGTTATAGATCAGGCCGTGGCGCTTGGCGCCCGCAAGATCATCATCCTCGGCGGCGGTGAGCCCACT
>CBDVDF010000272.1:0-3670 GCA_965372675.1 uncultured Desulfobacterales bacterium | reverse complement strand
CGAAGGTCGGTTGCAGTTTCTCGCCGTTCTCCAGGCTGGCCGAACCTGCCAGCAATTTCAAGACCTGGCTCGATAACCGGCCTGATCGTGATTTCGCCAGATACGAGTCCTTTGCCCTTAACAGCGCCGCCCAAATCCACCGGCTGACTGTCGAGATCAATGAAACTCTGGTTGAAAAAAACCGCCAGCTGACCGTCCCGACTTTCATCGCCATGAGTATGGAAGATCAAACCGTCGACTCCGCCTATACCCTCGACTTTTTTAATCACCAGCTGACCAACCCCGCCAACCGCCTGCTGTTGTTCACCGCCACAGAAGCCCCGTCTAAGACCGACCAGAGGATCATTACCATCGACAGCCGCGTGATTCCCGAAAAGATCCTCGGTTTCTCCCACCAGTCGATCACCACCCCGGCCAACGACCCCCATTACGGAAAGGATGGAGACTACCGCAACTGTCTTCATTATCGGAACGACTCCGCCAAATTCAAAGAATGCTCCTCCGGTGATCACAACTGGCTCGGTGAAAGGAGTAAAGAGAACCTCTCCAAAGGCATTCTGCAGCGACTGACCTGGAACCCCCGTTTCCAGGAAATGCTCGCTGCACAGGATAGTTTCCTGGCCGACCTCCCCTAAAAGGAAGGCATAAATCCCTTTTAATCTTGTCGATTAACCTTTAAATTACCTGGTAGTCAATCCACACCTAACAGGGGAAAAAATGTCAGCAGTACGTAAAAAACTGGGCCGTTATATAATAGCGGCCTTTTTTCTGAATATCTTCGCCATCATGAGCGTCGGCGCCATGTGTATCATGCTGGTCGGGGATATGCTGCATAACATCCAGAATATCAGGCTGGAAAGTGCTCATGTCTTCCAGGCCGACGAGATAAACAACAAGATCTACAAGACCATCTACGCCATCGACAAAGCGGTGATCAACGGCGATAGTGATCATCTGATCTACGCCAGGGACATCATTGGCGATGTCATCGACGAACTGGCCATTTCCGTAGTAGAAAGGCAGGGGATCGAACATGACCTGGACGAACTGGACAAACTGAACGCTATCCTGACCAGCCTGGCCAAATTCAAGGCAGTGGTAGGGGATCTTCTCGAAACCAACGCTGAGTTCGGGGTGTTTGAGCCGGTATTGATCAAGAAACTTGATAAACTGGGGGTCAATGTCCAGCTAAAGAGCGAAGAACTTCGCAGCCATCATGCACCGCTGATCTCTTCGCTGGTCGATGATTCGTATCACAAGATGCGCTTCATCCTCTTTCTTTACCTGCTCTCCTCCCTGATCGGCATCCTGGCTTCGGTGGTCGCCTACATGGTCCTGACCAGGAACACCGTTTCGCCAATAATGGACCTTGCCAAGGCCACCCAGGATGTTGCCGAAGGAGACCTCTCGGTCCGGGTCGCCACCGACTCCGAGACTGAGATTGGCGCCCTTTACGAATCTTTTAACGTAATGACCGAGAAGCTCGAACTCCATGCCCAGGAGCGAGAAGAATTCAACCTTGAACTGGCTCGACTGGTCGAGGTGCGAACCATTGAACTGCAGGACGCCAACCGGACCCTGCGTGAGACTCAGTCCGAACTGGTAAGGATGGAGAAGATCGCTACCCTCGGCCAGATCGCCGCTTCGGTAAATCACGAGATCAAGACCCCGTTGAACTCCCTTTACCTGAACCTGCAGCTCCTGACCCGCAAGATCAACAAGTATGACTGGCCGGAGGAAAAGCCCAGGCAAGGTCTGCTGACCGTGACCGGGGTGATCGACAACGAGATCCTGCGCATCTCCGATATCCTTGAGGAGTTTGTCCAGTATGCCCGTTTCGCGCCACCCGATCTACAGGAGAAGGACCTTAACGATATTATCAGAGAGCTTGAAGTGACGATCAGAGAGACCGCCCGCAAGGCCGGGGTCGATCTGGAACTGGATCTCCATGACGGCCCCTTGCCGGTCAAACTGGACAACAAGAAGATAACCCAGGCCCTGTTGAACCTCGGCGTCAATGCCATCCACGCCATGCCGGAAGGCGGCACCCTGAAAATCCAGTCGATCTTATCGTCTAAAAACGACGCAGTAGTCCGGGTGATCGATAACGGAACCGGGATCGAGCCGGACGATCAGGAAAAGATCTTTGAACCATTTTTCACCAAGAAAGAAAAAGGCATGGGCTTTGGGCTGCCCATAGTTCGACGGATCATCGAGGACCATCATGGCACAATTACCTGTAAGAGTGTGGTGGGAGAATTCACCGAATTCGAGATAAAACTGCCTGCCTCTAACCAAGAGCAGAAAATTTAGCGAGAAAATCCAACAATGGCAAATGAGACTCACATCCTGATAGTTGACGATGACAGCATCACCAGGCAGACCCTTTCCATGGCCCTGGAAGATGACTATGAAACCATCACCGCCGGCGACGGTTCCGAGGCCCTTGAGATTCTCGGCCGTGAAGAAATAGATCTGGTCCTCTCCGACCTGGACATGCCCGGCATGAACGGCATTGAACTACTGAAAAGGATCAAGCAGGCCGAGGTGCCGCCACCGGTAATATTCATCACCGGTCAGGGCACCATCGAAACAGCGGTCGAGGCCATGAAACTGGGTGCCTGTGACTATGTCAGCAAGCCGATCAATGTTGACCGGTTGATCCTGCTGATCAACAAGTCTCTCGAGAACAAGGCCCTGCGGGAAGAAAATGCCCGGCTCAAGGAACAGCTGAAAGGAACCATCCCGGAGCTGCAGATGATCGGTGATTCCCCGGCCATGCAGAAGGTAACCGAACTGGCGATGCAGGTCGCGGCCACCACGGCCACGGTACTGATCGAAGGAGAGTCCGGCACCGGTAAGGAGATGGTTACCAACCTCATTCATTACAACAGCCCGGTCGCCCATGGTCCCTTTATCAAGGTAAACTGTTCGGCCTTTTCCGAAGGGGTCCTGGAATCGGAACTTTTCGGCCACGAGAAAGGCGCTTTCACCGGCGCGGTGGCGACCAAAAAGGGCCGCTTTGAACTTGCCGATAAGGGCACCCTCTTCCTTGATGAGATCGGCGATATGCCGGCCTCTATCCAGGTCAAACTATTGCGGTTCCTCCAGGAAAAAAACTTTGAGCGGGTCGGCGGCACCAGAACCATTAATGTTGATGTCCGGATAATCTCGGCCACCAACTGCAACCTCGAGGAAATGGTCAAGGAAGGCACTTTCCGCGAAGACCTCTACTACCGGCTGCGGGTCGTCCAGTTCAGCGTCCCCCCCCTGCGCCAGCGCCAGGGAGATATCCCGGCCCTGGTCGAAAGTTACATGAATAAATTCTCCAACCTGCACGGCAAACCGATCACCGGGATCAGCGACGAGGTCATGGAGATGATCAAATCATATAACTGGCCGGGAAATGTCAGGGAACTGGTCAACTGCATAGAAAGCTGTGTGGTAATGACCAAAGGAGACTTCATTGATCTTGAAAGCATCCCCGAATACCTGACCTACCAGACCATCGACTCAGGCACCGACATGGAGGGAGGAACCCTCCAGGAAATGGAAAGAAAGCTACTCGGCGACACCCTCAAAGAAACCGGTGGCGACAAGACCAAAGCCGCCAAGCAGCTGGGCATCGGCCTCCGCACCTTATATCGGAAGATCGAAAAATACAGGTTGC
>CBDVDF010000271.1:0-3688 GCA_965372675.1 uncultured Desulfobacterales bacterium | reverse complement strand
CACATAGATCCAGACCTTGCCGACGATATCCCGGACCGCCACCCCGCCCATCCGCAGCCGGTCTGGCCAGTTAAGATGTTCATCGGTTACATCGTTGGCATCGGTGCGCATCTCCTGGACCCAGTCTTCGATGTGGTTTTCCATGCCGAGGCGGCCGATGACCCAACCGGCGACGATCGCCACCAGCAGACCGGTGACCAGATAAAGAGCGGCGACCTTCCAGCCCAGGAGGCCGTACAGGAGGACCAGGGCGATCTCATTGACCATCGGTGCCGAGATCAGGAAGGAAAAGGTCACCCCCAATGGTACCCCGGCGGTGACGAAACCAATAAAGAGCGGCACCGCCGAACAGGAACAGAACGGGGTGACTATGCCGAGGAGCG
Organism: uncultured Desulfobacterales bacterium; assembly: GCA_965372675.1. Taxonomy (GTDB): domain Bacteria; phylum Desulfobacterota; class Desulfobulbia; order Desulfobulbales; family JAGXFP01; genus JAGXFP01. The sequence continues at coordinate 3,305 of CBDVDF010000271.1, read as the reverse complement.
CCGCCATGACATTGCCGGTCGATTCCCTCCTGCCGGCCAGGGTTTTCCTGGTCCGTTCCGGGGTGAAAAAGGTCCGGAGAATGCCCACTCCGTAAACTACCAGAGTCAGGAGCATCATGACCTTGGGGGTGTCATAGAGGAAAAACTCAATGGCCTCACCCAGGTGACTGCCCCGCTCCAGACCAAACAGGTCATAGGTTAGATAAAAGGAAAACGGTTGAAGCTGCCAATAAACCACGAACCAGACCGCTAGGGCGGCGAGACCGGCCAGGATATTGCCAATAGGGATCTTGCCGCCGGCTTTGCCTTTAGCGGGCTGGCAGCAGTCGCTGCCAGATCGATCAGCACAGATATTTTCGGATAATTCTGCCATCTTTTTTCTCTCTTGGTTTTCAGGCCGCGCAGATTTTCTGTCGATCGGTCATCGCGACCTTGGCAATCGTTTCTTGAACCTGGCGGTCATCAGCCAGCCAGGTTTTCAGTTGTTCACGCATAATGGCGGCATACGGTCCGGGCGAATTTTCCGCCAGTTCGTAGTTGACCCAGGAGCCCTCTTTGCTGGCTTCGACCAGTTCGGCGTCTTCGAGAATTTTCAGGTGCTTTGAGACCGTGGACTGGGCCAGACCCAGAACGGCGGTGATTTCGCAGACACAGAGCTTGCCTTGCTCCAGCATTTTCATGATCAGGACCCGGTTGGGGTCGGACAGCGCTTTCATAATCCGGATAAACGATTTCATTTAATTCTCCTTTTCGCCATATCGCCATGTATCGATATGATAAGGCGCCAAGGGTTTTTGTCAATCAAAATATTTGTCTGGCCCGGTCTTGCAGGGTGAAGACTATTGTTCAAACTGCTGGCGGTAACAGCTAATATTATCCAGATATTTGAACTTCAGAATATGAGCAATACTTTAGCCCTTTCGCTAAACTCCGTAACAACAGGATGTTATGAATAGTTGGGCTTTTTGCTTAGGTTCGGCACTAAACTTGCTTTAACAAAAGGAGACTAATTCTTGAGAGTTATTCTAATGAAGGGAGTTTAACCGATGAAAAATATTCTAATCGTTGCATTACTTTTAATTACTGCCGGTCCCGTTTTTGCCGGAGAAAAATCAGAGCTGGGACAAAGTGGATATGAGCAGGCAGATGGCCTGAATGGCGGGCTGTTATATGATAAATTCTGGAAAAAGGGAGAGGTGGCGGCAGAATTCAGCAATACCTATGGCCTGGACCTCAAGCAACTTAATAAATATGCAAATTTTTATCGCTGTAAGTCATGCCACGGATGGGATCGGATCGGCAACAAGGGCTATTACATCAAGAAAGCTCCAGCAAAAGCGAAACAGCCGAATGTCACCGCGGTGGACCTGATAAAAAGCGCCGCTGCGATGAGCCCGGAACAGATATTTGGCAAGATCAAAAAATCTGCTCAACCACGGCCGATATCCTATGATCCTGCGGCATATGACCCGGCGATCAACGCCGAAACGGGAGATAGAATGCCGAATTATGGAGAAATTTTTACTGATGGAGAGATTTGGGATATAGTGAAATTCCTCAAGGAAGATGCGACGATCCATGCGGATTTTTACACCTTGGTGACCAGCGGCAGCTATCCCGGAGGCAAAGTCGAATTTATCGAGATCGGCAAAGGTGGCGACCCGAAAAACGGCGATATAATTTATGCAGAAAATTGCGCCTCATGTCATGGTGACGATGGTCGGGGAATAAGCATCAAAGGGTTTTCAGTAGGTAAATTCACTCGCAAAAAAACATATGAACTTGCCCATAAGGTTAAGTTCGGTCAACCCGGATCGAATATGTCCGGCACCGATCTCACGGTTCAGGAAATGAAGGATCTTCATAAGGCGCTTACCGATGAACGGAAATATCCAGCCATTGAAGCTAAATAACCTCGGCATTTGAAGATCAAAAACTAAACTTTAGAGAGTCGTTACTATGCTTCAGTCTGATCAACCGTCCAATACAAACTGGACTATCCTTTTTCTCTGTTGGCTATTAGTCAGTGTCTCAACCCTCGGCAGTCTGTTTTTCAGTCAGGTGATGGAGTTTGCGCCCTGTGTTTTATGTTGGTATCAGAGGATCTGTCTGTTTCCTTTAGTCCTGATTTTAGGAGCAGGTCTTTTCCCTTCTTTTGATCGCAGGGTTGTGAAGTATGCCCTCCCTTTAGCGATAGTCGGCTGGTTGATTGCTTTATATCATAGCTTGCTGTACGCCGAGATTATCCCGGCGAGCTTGCAGCCTTGCAGCCAGGGGATTTCGTGTACGGAAGAATACATTGACCTGTTTGGTTTTCTGACCATCCCAATGCTCTCTTTAATTTCATTTTCAATAATAATCGGTCTTTTAATTGCCCTGCAGAGGAGGATGTCTAAATGAAATATGTAATGTTTGGCTTTGCCTGTCTGGTCTTGTTTTTTGGCTTTGTATTTGCCAGTTCCTACTACAAAGGACAGCAGTCTGAAAAATATGGTTTTATGGCCCAGGAAAACGCGGAACTCTTCGTTAGACCCCATTCCCAGACCCGTGGCAGTGATGACGCGAAGGTCTTTCTGGTAGAGTTTATGGACCCCGCCTGTGAAACCTGTGCGGCTTTTTCTCCTTTGGTTGCGCAGATGATGGCTGCCAACCCCGGTAAAATAAAACTTGTTCTTCGCTATGCACCTTTTCATGATGGCGCTGATTCTTTTGTCAAGATCCTTGAGGCCGCCAAAAAACAGGGGAAATACTGGCAGACCCTGGATGTTATGTTTAAATCACAACCGTACTGGGCCAGCCACAGCAATCCGCAACCGCAAAGGATCTGGGAGTTTTTGCCCCAGGCAGGACTCAATATAGAGCAGATCAAAAAAGATATGAATGACCCGGCAATTGCCAAGCTCATTGCCCAGGACATTGCCGACGCTAAAACACTTAATGTTCGAAAAACACCGGGCTATTTTGTCAACGGTAAGCCTCTCCAGACCTTTGGTTATCGGCAATTACGGCACCTGATTCAATCGGAGATCAGGATACAGTACCCGACGCAAAACTAACTGAACAGGGCACCCGTCAAGCGAGCATTAAACAGAACACCCGTCAAGCGAGTACTGAAAAGAGTCCGGTTCGTCTGGATTTGGAGGCCACAGTTCTTTATGAAAAAATTATCGTTTTTAATTCTGCTGTTTTTTTTACCCTTGTTCATTGTTGCCTGTGGACAGGGGCCAAAGGTGGCTGAAGTTGATCAGCCGGCCCCGGATTTCAGTCTTGTGGATAGAAAAGGTAAAACCTGGACCCTCTCTGAA
>CBDVDF010000270.1:0-3689 GCA_965372675.1 uncultured Desulfobacterales bacterium | reverse complement strand
ACGAAGCAGTCTCTCCTTTATCTGCCCGGGCGGTCTTAATTGCCGGGAAATATATAGAATATTCATTAACGGCTGGAGAATATTCTCCACGAAAAGGCTTTTCGTGGAGTGCTGCAAAGATCACGAGCCGGCTCATCGTAGAAATAAGCGCGTAACAACGGATGGTTATGGAATTACCAGCCCTCTGGCATGTAATGTGCTCTTAATTCAGCCAGAGGTTTCAAGAGGCGGGTTGCCGGCTTAGGTTGGCAGTTCCTGCTTTGGTTTCTAACGAAGGTAAATTCATTAAGAGGAAAACATGAAGGGTAAAACTAAAATCGGGGTATTGGCCGGGGTTCTGGCGCTTGTTGTTATTATGTCTATTTCATATGTGGCGGCAAAAAATTCCAGAGATGGTTCAGCAATCGCTGATAACAACAGGGATCTGACTGAGACGACCCTGCAGGTTTCCAACCTGTCCTGTGGCTCCTGTCTCGGTAACATTGAGGCAGAGTTAAGCAAGGTTGCCGGCATGGTCGGGATGAGCGCTGATCTGGGCAAGGGTCTGGTGGCGATCAGGCATACGGATGAACTTTCACCGGAGAAGATCGCTTCGATCATCACCGGCATCGGTTATCCGGCCAAGGTGCTTGTCAGTCAGGCATCTAATACTCAGGCCCCGTCGGTTTTGGGTGATCCTCGTGCTAGCAGCGGTTGTAGCGGTTGCGGTCCCAGGGGCTGCGGGCTCGCGCCGCCTTCTCCGGAGAAAAGCTAATAAAATTAATAGGTTGAAGCGGTTTTGCTATGAAGATCAGAGCGATAATAAATCTTGGCAGCCTGATGGCGTTGCTCCTGCTTTTTGCTTCGCTTGCATACGGGAGCGAATTCAGGCGGACGGTCATGCAGGTTTCAAGCATGCAGTGCGGTTCCTGTCTGCGGGTTATTGACGCTGAATTGCGTAAAGTACCGGGAATAGCAGGAATGAGCGCCGAATTCAGTAAAGGGCTGGTTGTTGTCGATCATGAGGCCGCGGTCTCCAAGGAGGAGATCGGTGGAGTGATCACCGGTCTTGGCTATCCGGCGACTGTCGTCTCCTCCGAGGCGTTGCCGGAAGAAGCCCTCAGGCGCTTTGAGCGGGCTGGATTCGGCAGCGGTTCCGGTTGCTGTAATCCGGGCGGGACCAACCCGATCGCCGAATCATGGCGAGAATTGCGCCGGCGTCTCTTTAAGCAGAGAGGAGCGGGCTCGGGAAACCAGGCTAAATAGTTGGATCTCACAATAAATTATGGATGGAATGACCATGGCATACGATTTTGAAAAGTACCGTGACAAACGAGAGAAGGTCCTCGGTGTCAGGCAAAGGGGCCTGAGCTTTGGCGCAGTTGCCGCTCTGGTTGCTGTCGTTATAGTTCTGGGACTTGGTGGGGTGGCAGTGCCGAAGACCGTCGCCTATTTCACTACCAGGAATCTCGACGATGCAATTTACAAGTTGGCTGATTCCGGCAAATGGAACCAGGAAGTGGTCAGTGAGATCAATGGCCTACCCGGGGTGAGGAAGGCTTTGACCGATAATCACGACACCCGGCTGGTGATCACTTTTAACCGCTATGATAGCGGTCCGGAAAAATTCAAGATGGTTTTCGGCCGCAAGAACATTGAAGCCGAACTCCTGAATCAGATGGATCATCGCCAGAGGAAAGTTATTCTTGCCAAGGAGGCAGCCTTTGAAACTCCATAATATATCATTCAACAATTTGAGTCGCCGGAAGGGCAAAATGATCTTCCTGGTCATGGGCCTTTTTATCGGCATCGCAACGATCGTTACCCTCCTTGCCATCACCGAATCGATGTCCAGGGATATCGAAGAACGGCTCGACCAGTTCGGGGCCAATATCGTCATGGTACCGCGCAGTGACAATCTGTCCCTGAGCTACGGTGGTATAACCGTCGGTGGTGTCAGTTACGAGACCGTTGAGTTTGAAGAAAGCAGGATGAAATTGATCCGTGAGATCAAAAACAAGAAGAATCTCGGCGCGGTCGTGCCGAAAATTCTGGGCAGTAGTGAGGTTCAAGGGCGCAAGGTCCTGTTGATGGGGACCAACTTCAACGATGAACTACTGCTGAAAAGCTGGTGGATGTTCCAGGGTACCGTTCCGGTGGCTGAGGAGCTGATGCTTGGTTCAGAAGCGGCTCTGACTCTCGGGGCCAAGGTTGGCGACAATCTGGATATTGCCGGGCGTAATTTCAGGGTGGCGGCGGTCCTCCAGCCGACCGGCGGTTCCGAGGACGGCATAATTATCGGTAACCTGGCGGAGATTCAGGCTGTGCTCGGCAAGGAAGACAAGATCTCCATGGTGGAGATATCAGCATTTTGCCGGGGTTGCCCGATCTCGGATATGGTCCTGCAGATTGCCGAGCAGTTTCCCGAGGGTAAAGTAACGGCCCTGCAACAAGCGGTAATGTCCAAGATGCAATCCATTGAGTTGTTTAAGTCTTTCAGCTACGGAATTGCGGTACTGGTGGTCTTTATCGGCTCGCTGCTGGTCTTTGTAACCATGATGGGTTCGGTCAACGAACGGACTCGTGAGATCGGTATTTTCCGGGCCATTGGCTTTCGGCGCGGTCACGTCATGCAGATCATTCTTCTGGAGGCGATGCTGATCGGGCTGATCGGCGGCCTGCTGGGATTTCTGGGTGGTAACGGGGTGGCCTGGGCGGTAATGCCCCTGGTTATCAAGGATGGAGCCTTTGCCGGGGTCAATATGTCGTTGGGTGGAGTCGCGGTTTTGTTGTCGGTGGCCTTAAGCCTGCTGGCTAGTCTCTATCCGGCACTCAAAGCGAGCCGTCTGGATCCAAGCGAAGCCTTGCGTGCTCTGTAAGCGCTTACATGCACGACATCTGCTTCGTTATCGACTGGTCCGCATACCGAATGTATAGCGGACCAGCCTCTGCCTCGCATCTGCCGCACCTGTAAACGCTTACAGGGCACGCAGAAAGATAAAAATTGCAGGAGTGAAATAACATGACTACAGCACAGATCGACAATACAGAGCATCTTATCGAGGTCCGGGGTGTTGGCAAGGATTACCAGAGCGGTGAGACTACGGTTTCGGCGATCAAGTCGATGGATTTTTATATCGACGATGGTGAATTCGTCAGTATTATGGGCCAGTCCGGCTCGGGCAAGTCAACTTTGCTGTCGGTGATGGGCGGCCTCAATCATCCGAGCAGAGGTCAGATGCTTATCGACTCGCTTGATCTCTATGAGTTGAGCAGTGAGCAGCGGGCCGATTTTCGCAGTGAATATATCGGCATCATTTTCCAGTCTTTCCAGTTGATCTCTTATCTGACCGTTCTCGAGAATATCAAGATGCCGATGGCTATTACCGGCATCAAGCCTGACAAGCAGGATGAGATGGCGAGAAGTGTCATGGCCAGAGTTGGCCTGGAAGATAAAGCTGATCGGTTACCGGACCAGCTTTCAGGTGGGGAACAGGAGAGAGTGGCAATTGCCCGGGCGATCGTCAATAACCCGCCGATCCTGCTGGCCGATGAACCGACCGGCAACCTTGATTCGGCAACTTCGGAAGAGATCATGAAGCTTCTGCAGGAGTTGAACGAGGAAGGACAGACCATCATCATGGTCACCCACAGTCATGATTCCGGTAAATATTCGGGCAGGACCATCGAAGTGAAGGATGGTAATTGCT
>CBDVDF010000269.1:0-3707 GCA_965372675.1 uncultured Desulfobacterales bacterium | reverse complement strand
CTTCTTGTCTTTCACTGTAGCGCCTAACACAAAATCCAACTATTTGATAAAAATACAGGCTAACATATTTGCCCCGCCACTTCCAGAAATGCCTTCCACAACCGCTAGTAACTTTTTTTCTTCTTGGAGCAGATGCAAAGGAATCTGGACAGTATAGGAAAAAAAAGTTAGATTCGCGGGCATGAAACTGAAAAGTGTCGGTATCGAGAATATCTCTTATCCGGTGAAGATCCGTCAAAAAAATGGTGGCCACCAGGATACCGTAGCAACCATTGATCTACAGGTCACTATGCCAAGCTCTCACCGGGAGACCTGCATCTCGGCCTTTATAAATGTTCTGAACAAGTATCAGGACGATCTGAGTGTCACTCTCTTTCCAGAAATGATCAATGAAGTCAAGCAAGAGCTTAATGCGGCCTCGGCCAAAATGAAAATGACCTTTCCCTATTTTATTGAAAAAGCAGCCCCGGTTACCGGGACCAGAAGTCTGATGGAATACCGTTGCCGCTTCACCTGCGAGGTTGGCGAAAAAAACGATTTGATCCTTTCCGTCTGGGTGCCGATCACCACTCTCTGCCCATGCTCCAAAGAGATCAGTGACCACGGCGCCCACAACCAGCGGGCCGAAGTAAACCTCAACATCCGCTACAGTAAATTTATCTGGGTGGAAGATCTGATCTCAATGATCGAAGCAACTGCTTCCTGCGAAGTCTTCGCCCTGCTTAAGCGGCCCGATGAGAAATTTGTCACCGAACAGGCTTACCACAACCCCATGTTCGTTGAGGATGTGGTCCGCCTGGTGGCTGAAAAAGCCCTGGAGAACCCAGATATCACCTGGTTCTCTGCCGGGGTGGAGAGTTTTGAATCGATCCACAAGCACAGTGCTTACGCCTACATCGACAGCGATGAAATAAGATAACCCCCCGCCACTACCTGATCCTACACCCATTAACCTAACAATTATTTTCATCTAACCCTTGCAATTTCCCGACCCTTGCCTTACAAACAAAGGGAGTTTCACCAGAATAATTCAACAAGGAGAGAATTATGAAAAAAGTAAAATGGTTGATGGTGGTCGTGGCAGGAGGAGCCCTGTTATTCGGAGGTCAAGCAATAGCGGGCAAATCTTCGCTGGAATTTGGAGAGAAACTTTTTGGCGACCCCAGCCTGGGTGAATCGGTCAACGCCAAGAACTGCAACAGTTGCCACGCCGATGGCAAGGGTTTAAACGAAGCCGCCAACAACAAAAGACTGGTCAAACTGATGAACCGCTGTATTACCGGTCAGCTCGAAGGCAAAAAGATCGATGGCCGCAGTGCCGAAATGCGCTCATTGAAAATGTATATAAAATCGCTGGCCAGCAACTAAATAAAAAAAGGCGGAGCAAATGCTCCGCCTTTTTTGGGACATATTGTCAAAACGCCTTAAAACTGAAAACCGGCCTCGGCAAACGGTCCGGAGAACTCGAGATCAGCCAGAATACCTACATCATCAATATCGAGTTCCTCAAGACGGTAGCCGGCAGAGAGGAAGACGGGTCCGGTGAAGTTATACTTTACCCGGCCGATCATATCGTAGTAACTGTTATTTTCATATTCGCTGCCCCGAAATTCCACTTCAAAAGCCAGGCGCTCAACCGGCCTGAATTGAAAACCCAGATACAACATCGGAAAGTAAAGGGTCTCATCAACCTGCTCGGATAAACCAGTTGCAGGTTGCTGGATTTTAATATCAACATCAAGCATCCGAACATTGATGCCAAATTCCAGGTTGAAAGTTTTCAAAGAAGCAGTTTCCAGCAGCGGCATCTCAAAATACATTGCCAGATCATAATGGTCCAGGATTGCTTTTGAATTAATAGGCAGTCCGGCGGTAAAAGTTTCCCCACCGAAATCAAAAGGAATTGCCTTGCTACCGGTCCCTTCAAACTCCATGGGTGTCGCCATAAAATAAAAATTGGGCAATATCGGCAGGTCCAGTTTAACCCGACCAGAGAATCTTGTTTCTTCATCATAGCCGGCCTCCTGCTCAAGGTCCAAGCTTTCCGAGACCACTGTATTCTGATAGGCTAATTGGCCACCAGGGCTCTGAGCCCAGCCGCCGACAGCCACCTCAAGACCAATAGCGTTAGCACTTACCGCCGTACCAATAACCGCAAGAATTGTGATCAAACATATAGTTGAACGCTTCATAATCATCCTCCCCATTTATTGTCAATATTGCCAATCTGCTGCTCCGGCTTTGAATCAGCCGGGTAGATCATAGCTGGCTCACCGGAATCTCTCTTTTCCTAAATACCGCTTTTATCTAATAAGAACAAGCCCTTCTCTTGCCCTAAGGTCATTCAAATGTTAACATATATGATGCTTTATCGATTTTTAATAAGGGATGAATGAAACTGAAATATCTAATCCCGGCAACATGGGTCTGACAATAGATGAAAGACAGGGTCACAAAAACACCTAACTGGCTACTCTGCCTGATAATTACCATGGCTATGCTCATCGGCATGCTTTGGGGATATTACCCCCTCCTGCAACTGGACATGAAAGTTTACGATAAACTGTCACAGATCCGTATGCGCGACATGCCAAGTCCTGTTGTCGTCATCGAAATAGATCGTCATAGTATTAACCAGATCGGACCATGGCCTTGGCCCAGATCATATATGGCAGACATTATCAAAACTGTTTCAACCGCCAAACCAAAGGCGATCGGCCTGAATATTCTTTACCAGAAAAAAGAACTCAACCCGGCTCTCAAAGAGATCCGCTCCATAAGAAAAAGCCTCAAAGACAGCCAGTATCTTGGTAGAGATACAGAGTACGTCACAGACATGCTCAGCGCGGCGAACCGCAAGATCGATCACGACTCCCTGTTGATCTCAACCCTAAGACCAACAGGGAACGTTGTTCTCCCAATCAAATTCAGCTGGGACGAGTCAACAGATAACAATGATAGCAACGAAGTCCCGGGCTGGCTTAAAAAGAATACTCTGGCGTCAGCAAATACGTCGCTAACCCCCAAAGAGCTCATTGCAACCCTGAGAAATCCTCTGCTGGCTTTCAAGCCTGTAATTCAGCCGACCTCATTGCGGACCTCATTTCATGCCCTGGCCGCAGTGATCAGCCGCCACGGTCACACCAACTACCAGCCAGATCAGGATGGGGTTGTTCGCCAGGAAAGTCTGCTGCTGAACTTCCAGGGTCAGCTTTTCCCTTCATTCGCCTTACAGGCGACCATGGTATTTGATGACCATAATTTTTCTGATCTGCAGATCAGCAGCCGCAACAATGTAAGCAGTGCCCTTCGCTACGCCAGCAGGAAGCTACATGTCTCACCCGATTTTAAAATGTTCATCGACTTTGATGACAACCCCTTTGTAATATCAACTTTCTCTTTCAGCGATGTATTAGAGGGCAAGATCCCCAAGGGGATTCTCGCAGACAAACTGGTCCTGATCGGGCTTACCGATCCGGAACTTACCAGGACATTCCTGACCCCCCTCGGTACCAGACGATCAGAAATCGAGATCTCCGCTGCCACTGCGGAAAACATTATCAACAACAGCTCGATCCAGAGACCGGGATGGGCCTGGTTCCTCGAAACCATTGTCCTGCTGTATTTCGGGATCATCCTGCTATCTATAACCAATCGACTTACCACCCGGGTAAGTATACTTATCCTGGGAACTTTCCTGGTAAGCT
>CBDVDF010000268.1:0-3713 GCA_965372675.1 uncultured Desulfobacterales bacterium | reverse complement strand
GCCGTTGCGTGATCTTTCCCAGAAATATTCGATCGTCCAGTCCTCTCTGGCCTCAGCCGAGCGAATATTCCAGCTGCTGGACACCGAATGCGACCTGCCGATCGCCAACTCTCCGAAACGGCCGAAAGCGACCAGGGGCGAGATCGAATTCCAGCAGGTGACCTTCGGCTACGCGCCGGGAAACCCAGTGCTCAAGGACCTTTCCTTCCAGGTCGCAGCTGGTGAAACCCTGGCCATCGTCGGCGCCACCGGCGCCGGTAAGACCACGATCATCAACCTGCTGGAGCGCTTCTATGATCCGGACCAGGGCCAGATCCTCCTCGACAACAACGACCTGCGAGAACTGGATATCCAGCACCTGCGGGAACAGATCGGCCTGGTCATGCAGGATGTCTATATTTTCCCGACTTCCTTCCGGGAGAATATCGTTCTTGACCGGGAAATTTCTGACCCGCGCCTGGCCGAGATCATCAGCGCAGCCCAATTGGACCGTTTTACGGCCGGACTGCCGCAGGGGCTGGAAACAAGGATCGGTGAAGGTGGCCAGGACCTTTCCGCCGGCCAGCGGCAGTTGCTGGCCCTGGCCAGGATCCTCGCCCGCAACCCGCGGATCCTGATCCTCGACGAAGCCACCTCCAGTGTCGATACCGAAACCGAGATCATGATCGAAAAAGCCCTGGCAGCCACCCTGGCCAACCGGACCAGCGTGATCATCGCCCACCGGCTTTCAACGATCCGCCGCGCCGACCGGATCATGGTCATGGCAGAGGGCAGAATAGTCGAGGAAGGAGATCATGACCAGTTAATGGCGACCGAAGGGCTCTACCACCACCTCCAGGCCCTGCAGAACGGCTTCGGGGCCGGAGAAAAAAGCGGCTGAGATTTTTTGGCTGTTGCGTTTGTCCCCCTGGGCTATATATTACGATAATCGTAATGCCTCCCAGTAAGGCGATGACCCACCCAAAATCCAAAGGATATAAATGTTCGCTTCCAGAGTTTCTCACAGCTTGGCCACAACGACCCCGTACCCGATCCGGAGAAAAAATTGTCGCCGCTAACCACCATAGAGATCGGAACCTTCCAAGTTATCGGTCATTATTTGATGACCGGGATGATGGCCACTGCGGTCCTGCTGGCTTTTTCGGGCCTGCTTAATCTTTGCAGTTCCACCCCCCGTTTCGAATCAGCCAGCCGCCGCGGCCTGTTGCTGATCAACCTGCTGTTCGGGGTCGGTTTCCTGATGATCTGCTGGCTGCACCTGGAGATTTACCGGCTGCTGCCCCTGGAACTGTCTGAGCAACTGGCCACCTGGCTGAACCGCCAACTGGCCTCGAGCAACCGTGGTGCCGCCTATGGCATGCCCCTCTATGAGCTGGCAAACCCACCCCGCTATATCATCCCCCTGTGGATCGAGAATGAAAAATACTTCTTCTGGTTCATGTGCTTTGCGATCATGGCCCTGGCAGCCTGGCGCCGGTTGAGCAGTCACCGCTTTCGCGGCACACTGCTGCTTCTCCTAGCTATTCAGGTTGGGATCTTATGCTCTTATACCGATCCATTTGCGGAACCCCTACCCAAATTCTTTGCCGAGATCGAGCCCTGGTTTGCCGGCAAGCTGTCGGATATGGCCCGGGTCGGTCTGTTCATGAAGCTCTACCCGAGGATGATCTTCTATTACAACGCCCATTACATGTGGCTGCATCCGCCGATGCTGTTCATCTCCTACGCCTGTATAACCCTGACCTTTGCCACCTCCCTGTTCATGCTGGTCCGTCGCCAGCCGGAGATCGAGAAGCTCGGCTACGACTATGCCAAACTCGGCTATCTGATGCTGACCCTCGGCATGCTGCTCGGCTACCCTTGGGCCCTGAAGGCCTGGGGTCCGAACTGGTGGTGGGATCCGAAGATCTGCAGTTCGATCATGATGTGGGCCATCTACAGCACCTATCTCCACACCCGTTTATATGCCAATAAACCGGTAATGTGGTATTTTTCATCGATCCTGGGAATCCTCTGTTTCGCGGCGATGATCTTCACTTTCCTGGCCTCGTTCTTTTTTCCCGGTGAACATACATTCCAGTAAAATTTCATGATGAATGAGCCCCAACAAAAAAAAGCCTCTTACGACTTCTACCTGATCATCGCCACGACTGTTGTCCTGGCGATGATCTCGGCCATCTGCATCTGGGGGATGTTCTATTTCAAGATGGCCCAGATCCATGAAATGGCCCCCGCCGCCAAAATAGCCTGGCAGAACCGGATGAACACGATCATCGCCCCATTCATCATCGGCCTGATCGTCCTGCTCGGGATCTGCGTGCCGAAAAGACTGTTGTCGACCACCTGGCTGAACCGTTTTGCCCTGGCCCTGGTCTCAGTTACTTTCCTCACCAGCCTGCTGCTTGGCGTCAAGATCAGCCTGCTGGTCATCCTCTGGGCCTCGCTTGCTTTGCAACTGGTGGTCCTGGTCATGGCCCTGGCCGGCAGCGAACAGCTCCATTTTGAGACCAGAAATTACTGGTCAAGGGTCGGCTCGTCGCTGATCCACCTGGGCTTGATCCTCTTTATCCTCGACCTCTTTTTACACCGTTACCAGACCCTCCATCTCCTGCTCTTCTGGGTAACCACGGCAGCGACGGTGCTGGGCATGATCTTCTGCTTTTATGCCGATTCAGTGGTGAAACTTTTCAGGGCTGCGGGACAACGTAACCAGAACACGTAAAGGGGCATTGATTTGCGCACGATCAATTGGTTTATGGCTTTATTGATAATGACCGGCCTGCTGGCCGGCTCAGCCACGCTCCTCCGGGCGGAAAGTTATCGGCTGGGTATCCCAGCGAAGGAAACTTCACCAACCTACCAGAAGTTTATTAACGCCCTGAGTAAAAGAGGGCTGGTGGCCGGCGAAAATCTACGAATAGTTACAATCGATCTCTCTTCAGTCAGAACCGCAGATGACCAGGAAAGGATCCGCCACCAGATTGCCAGCCGCTGCGATCTTTTCTTCACCACCGGCGCCCTGCTACCGACCCTGCTTAAGACCAGGATCAAAACTCCCTTGCTTTTCGTCAGCTTCAACAGCGAGAGCGCGACAATTCCGCCGGAGATGCAAGCAACCACCACCGGCTTTTACCGGGGCTATCTCTCCTCAATATTCACCGGGACGACCCAAATGCTGCCCCCTGACCGGCGCCATAAACTGGGTTTACTCTTCTTTGCCGGTTCTTCTCTGCAGAAAAAAATCGAAGTCTACCAAAAGATCTGTCAAAAGAACGGCATCGAACTACTGGTCAAAACATTCGACGACCAGGATGATCTTGAGCGAACCATGGATGAATTCCAGGCCGAAGGGGCCGGCGCGGTCCTGATCCTGCCACCCTCACTGCGTAACGATGCAGAGCTGGCCGCCCTGATCGCGCTCCAGGACCGCCTGAAAATGCCGGTGATCAGCATCTTGGAAGATCATATAAAAAAAGGAGCTCTGGGTGGGCAGGCTGTTGACTACGGGGACCTGATCCCCGACCTGGCCGATTACGCGGCCAAGATCCTCCGGGGCCGACCGGCCGGGCAACTACCGATCAGACACCTGCAGAACAAACACCTGATCAACCTTGGCAAGGTCGGGCAGCTGGGGATCGTTATCCCCCAGGAGACTATCGACCAGGCAGAAATTATCGGGATCGCCAGCGCCCCCATCAAGAAAGACCAAAAAA
>CBDVDF010000267.1:0-3715 GCA_965372675.1 uncultured Desulfobacterales bacterium | reverse complement strand
CTGTTCCGGCTCATTTTGAATGCCATGAATGCGGGGCCGCGTATTGCCCCGGTTGTATATCTCGACGAGAGTATCAACATTACGGCACCAGGAAGGTCTCCTATTTCTGTCCGAAGTGCAATGTTGAAGCCTTAACTCTTGGGGTGGGGAATATGATCCCGCCTTTCTGGAAAAGGTTGCCTGACTTTTTCCTTTACCCGTTTAAGCCCCAGCCCCTTGTTTTTATTCTGGTGCTTGCCGCTTTGCATATGTTGATTGGGGCGGGCTTTTTCTTCGGGATCATTTTTACGGTAGTGATGTTGAAGTATGCCTACGCCGTTCTTGAGCAAACCGCTCAGGGCAAACTGTCGCCGCCACCGATCACCCTGGCCCTGCTTAACGACGATCTGGGGCAGGTTTTTAAACAGATAGCCATTCTAATCGTCGCTTTGGGCATAGCTCCCGGACTGGTTGCCGGATCATTAGGTCCGGCCGCCGCTATGGTCTTTTGGTTCCTGGCCATTCTCTGTCTGCCGGCGATGATCATGGGTCTGGTGGCGACCAACTCTCTGGTTCATGCCCTTAATCCACTGGTCTTCGGCGGCATCATCATCAGGATCGGCGGCAACTATTTCCTGATGTATCTGTTCCTGATCTTCCTGCTCGAAGGCCCCGGTCTCTTTGCCGGTCAGCTAGCAGGGGTTCTCCCCCATGGACTCACCGTCTTTATCTATTCTGCCGCCAAGAATTACTATGTGGTCATGGTCTACAACCTGATGGGTTATACCCTGCTCCAGTATCATGAAGAGATCGGTTTTGAAGTTGATTACGAAGAGGCCATGGGTACCCAAGCTCCAGCAGACAGTGGGCCCCATAACATGTTGCTCGGTGAAGTCGATATACTGGTCAAGGAGGGCAAGCTTGATGAGGCGATCGCCCTGATCAGGGAAGATACCGGCGGAGAGATCTCTGATCTGCGGCTGGCCGGCAAATATTTCAATCTGCTGAAAATCAAAAAGTCTTATCCTGAACTGCTCGAGTATGGGGTGCTTTACCTTGATCTGCTGGCCGACGATAACAAGAAGGATGAGGCCGCAGCGGTTTATCGTCAGTGTCTGGGGATCGACAAGGCTTTTACCCCGCGGCCTGACACCTTGTTCAAGATGGGCAAGTGGCTGGCCTGGGATAAGGAGCCAAAACTTGCTCTGAACCTGCTGGTCAAATTTACCCGGAATTACCCTGACCATCCTCTGCTGCCGGACGTTTATTTTTTCCTGGCGAAATTCTTCCATACCAGAATGAAAGACCATGACAAGAGCAAGCAGATCCTGGCCCATCTGGTCCGTAAATATTCGGGGCATCCGGCCGCAGAAAGTGCCGAGAAGTATGCCAGGCAACTTACCTGATCAGGAGCTTTGCCTCTTCATGCTGCCGGCCGCCTCACATTCCGGTGAATCAGGATATATTTTGCAAAGAAGCTGCAGGCATTTGGCACTGTTGGCGAAGGCGCCATGGTGTTGATATGCTTTGCCAAGATTAAGCAGACAACCAGGCAGTTGCGGCAGACCGGTATGCTTCTTGAGCAGGAAGGTGGTGATGGCCGCCGCTTCCGGCAGCAGGCCTTTTTTCAGCAGGATCCGGTTAATGCTCAGGTTGGTTTCGACCGATAATCTTGTTGGTTTGGCAAGGGTCATATATTCCCGATAGATGGTCAGGCAGCTATCCTCCGAGGCGGTATTTCTGGCCAGGATGGCCAGCAGCTGGTCGGCGGTATGGTGGAAGTTCTTCCCGCCCGGCTCATGCTTGTCGATCTGGAAAAGCTGGAAAAGGGCTTTGCGGTGGCCCGGCTTTTCCTGCAGCACTTCCTCAAAAGCCTTGCGGGCCTTGTCGAAATCCAGGTCGGCCTGATAGGTCAAGGCTGTCTCCATAAGCGCGGCCAGCCGATCTTCTTTTTCCTCCTTACTGACCTCTTCGATGATCTCCCCACGTATTTTTTGATGACAAACCCCGAAAACAGCCCCTGAGACTAGGCCGCCGAGATGGGCGGCATAGGCAACGTTACTTGGCCCGCCCAGGAAGATCTGGTAGATCTCTTTGCCTATCCAGAATGGCAGCAGAATGAGGGCCGGTACTCTGGTGTTGGTGAAATAAAAACCCAGGGAGAGGAAGACCGCCACTTTCTTCCTGGCAAAGAGGATCGTGTAAAACCCCATCATTCCGGAGATCGCCCCCGAGGCGCCGATCAGCGGGATGCTGCTGTCCGAATAGATCAGGCCGAAGAACAGGCAGGAGATGATGCCGGTGAGCAGATAGGTGGCAAGGTAGATCGCCCGCCCGCAGCTCATTTCGATCATGCAGCCGACCAGCCAGAGGAAGACCATGTTGCCGATCAAGTGCATGGGGCTGCCGTGGAGGAACATGGCGGTAAAGGTGGTAATTAATCTGTTCTCGGATGGTTTATAGCCGTATCTTTGGGTGGTTGACATGTTGAGGATCTCGTCAACCTGATCCCGCATTCGCTGCCACTCCCCGTAGATCTTCATTTGGGGTGTGATGATCTGGTCATTTTCAAGCTTCTCGATGAAGATTTTATCCTCGTACATCTTGTCAAGGATGTTGATGATCTCCTTACTATCTTCCGGGTCGAGTTTCTCCAGGGTGGAAAGTTTTTCGTTCTGAGCAGTTTCTTTCAGGTAATTCAGGTAGGCTTCGGCCTCTATTCTGGCCAGTCCCGAGCTTTGATAATACTCGCTTGCCTCTTGGTAGTACTGGCTTTCATTGCCCTGAAAGAAAATGAAGACGACGATGTTTGCCAGGATAATGGCGATGGTGATAACCGGCGGATTTTTCCAGCTGAGTTGGCCTACGAGGGGGACGACCAGCATCTTGGCTCCTTATTCTTCTTCCTGGTCAAGGACAGTGGTTTCATCCAGACCGAGAAGTTTCTCGGAGTCAGCTGTCGGCAGTTGCTCGACTTCTTTGAGTTTACGCTGCATGGCTCTGGTCCTTACCCCGGTCTGCTCGATGGTGTTCGAGGCTGTTTCCAGTTGTTTTTTGACCTTGTCAAGAATTCCACCGAATTTGCCGAACTCGGTCTTGACTGCCGCCAGAACTTTCCAGACTTCACTCGAGCGTTTTTCGATCGCCAGGGTCCTGAAACCCATCCGCAGGCTGCTCAGAGTCGCCGAGAGGGTTGTCGGTCCGGTCACTACTACCCGAAAATTCTGTTGCAGTTTCTCGATCAGGCCAGGTTGCCTGAGTACTTCTGCGTATAGCCCTTCGGTGGGCAGGAACATGATCGCGAAATCGGTGGTCTTTGGCGGGTCGAGATATTTTTCTGAAATTTCTTTGGCCGATTTCTGGATCGAACGGACCAAGGCGGCGAACGCCTTGTCTACTCCCTCGGTATCGGCAACATCGGCAGCGGCGACCAGTCGCAGGTAATCCTCTTGGGGGAATTTTGAATCGATCGGCAACCAGACCACGGTATTGACATCATCATCAGGGCCGGGCAACCGAATAGCGTATTCAACGTGGTCCTGGGAACCTTCTCTGGTCTTGACATTTTTTTCATATTGGTCCGGAGTGAGGATCTGCTCGAGGATCGCTCCGAGTTGGACCTCTCCCCAGGTTCCACGGGTCTTGACGTTGGTCAGTACCTTTTTAAGATCTCCGACCCCGGTGGCAAGGGCCTGCATTTCTCCCAAGCCTTTCTGGACTGATTCCAGGCGTTCGC
>CBDVDF010000266.1:0-3722 GCA_965372675.1 uncultured Desulfobacterales bacterium | reverse complement strand
GGATTTGCCTGTAACTGTGGCCGGCCTCGCTCAGTAAAACAACAAAAACAACGGCCGCACGGCCCAGATCTCCGACCCCGTAAGAACCGGGTAAAGAAGAGATGTGCAGGATTATGCCGCTGCCTCGAACCATTTTCACCAACCAACCGTTGTCATTTTATATGTTCCAGGAAGATTAAAAACCTATCGCGGCCGAATTGCTCCTGCCTCTACAAATGATTATATACCAGCCGAAGCTATCTCCCCATAAAATCTTTGCCTCTGGCCTGTCAGGACAACAATTGGTCCGCCAGATTAATTTAGCAGTTTTTTAGTTTTATGCTTGTGAGCATCGACCAGATATTATATGGTGAGGAGTTCATTCAAACAGATTCCCTTTATATACCCCATATCTTTTTGAGGAGTATTTGAATAGTGTCAGCTGACATCAAAAAGAAGCTACTGAAGATAGGCAAGAATAACGGTTATGTCTCGATAACCTACGTCACTGCCATTGTTCCTGAAGACAAGAACCCCAAGTTCATCGACGAGCTCTTCGCGTACATGGCGAAGAACAAGATCGAAGTCGTCAGCCAGCAGGAGATGCTCGACCGGAAGGCGGCAGCAGCAGCCAAAGGTGAAGATGGCTCTGCAATGGAAGAGCAAATCCCCGGCAAAGAGGCCTTTGAACCGGTTTCAGCCAAGGATGATGAATCTCCGGAAATCGAAGAGACCACCACCACCTACCTTCGGGAAATGGGCCAATTCGACCTGCTTACCCCCGAAGAGGAAGAAAAATACAGCAAGGCCATCCGCCTGGGATTTGACGCGATCATTTCCGCTATCCGTGCTGATAAGTCCGACACAAGCGACATTGCCGACCTGGTGGAACGTATCGCCCTCTGGGAGAAGCGCGACCCCACCCTTAAGCCAAAGAAGCAGCATCTCAACTTCATGACCAGGGCGGTCGCCTCCTGTTACGAATGTAATACCAGCATGACTAATCTTCGGGAGCTTACCCATAAGATCTCGCTCTACACCCGATCGATCGAACTGGCTAAAGACGCGATGATCAAAGCCAACCTCAGGCTGGTGGTCAGTATTGCCAAGCGTTATATGCATCAGGGCCTGACCCTGGCCGATCTTATCCAGGAGGGCAACCTTGGTCTGATGAGGGCCGTCTTCCGATTCGACTACACCAAGGGCAACAAATTCAGCACCTATGCGAGCTGGTGGATCAGACAGGCCATAACCAGGGCCATCCTCGACAAGACCAGGACTATCAGGCTGCCGGTTCACTTCCTCGAGTTGCGGAGCCAGTTCTTTAAAGCCTTCTATTCGCTCCTCAAAGAACTCGGCCGTGAACCGACCCCGGTCGAGATCTCTGAAAAAACCGGTTTGCCGATGGACAAGATCCTGGCCATCCTCGAAGCATCCCGGGAACCGATCTCCCTGGAAACTCCGGTTGGAGACGATGACAGTACCCTCGGGGATTTCCTTGAAAACCAGGAATCAATATCTCCTTACGAGGCGGTAAAAACCCAGGAACTGTCCGAACGAGTAACCGGCATCCTCTCCACTCTCAGCCCCAGAGAGGAGAAAATAATCCGACTGCGTTTCGGGATCGGCGAGAACGCCGAATACACCCTGGAAGAGATAGGCAAACGCTTCAATGTTTCCAGAGAGCGGATCAGGCAGATCGAAAAGAAGGCCCTGAATCGTCTCAGGCATTCAAGCCGCCGGGAAAAACTCAAAAACTTTCTTGACTGATCACTGCAAACGACCGTTAAATGCCCCACTCGCAATCCCGGCCCTCTTTTTTGGTGCCGGGATCAGCTGCGCGAGGATGGCGCCGTCTTCTACCATTACCGTTCTGTTTTTCTGCCTGCTGGTAGCGCTGCTGATCTGCTTCTTGCTGCTCCCTAAAATAAGACGTACCTGTTTTGCCCTCAGCCAACTGACCATAGCATTATCATTTTTCCTGGCCGGCGTTTTCCATCTTCAACAAGCCGTTATGCCTCCGCCAGCAGCACCCCTTCAGAAGTTGGCCTCGTCCGGTGAAGAGGTCCTCCTTTCCGGAATACTCAGAACCGCCCCGGCCTACAACGGCAACAAAGGACGCTTCGTTGTTGACGCAGATCTTCTACGGGCCAAAGACAGCGAAGAGATCAAGATCAACAGCCGGATCATGATCAAGACAGCCTTCCCGCCAGCCCCAGATCTATACCCGGGCGACCGACTACTGCTCAGGGCCAGACTGAGAACCCCTTCCCCACCCGGCACCCCCGGCAGTTTTGACTACCGCCAATATCTGGCTGACCGACAGATCTCGATCACCGGCTATATCCGTTCTCCGACCCATCTGGCCTCCCTGCCGAGCGCCTCCATGCCTGACAAACACCTGGGGTCTTTTGCCAATAAATGCCAGCGCTTAAGGCATCAGGTAAACCTTTTGATCGACCGGGCACCCCTCACTCTGGAGGACAAGGCCCTGTACAAGGCGATCATCACTGGCCAGCGAGACGAGATATCGGTGGCTGTTTTCGAAAATTTCAAACGGTCCGGCGCAGTTCACCTTCTGGCGATCTCGGGAATGCACATGGCGATGCTGGCCTTGCTGAGCGGCCTCTTGATCAACCTTCTATTGAGCAGATCCGCGACCATTCTGCTTAGGTTTCCGGCCTGGAAGATATCGGCCGCCTTTACGATGATAGTGATGGCTTGCTATACAATGGTATCCGGTCTCCACCCCCCGGTGATCAGGGCCTTTATCATGATCAGCGCCCTGATCACGGCCCTGCTTCTTGATCGGCCGGGTTCGATGCTTAACACTGTTGCCCTGGCCGCCCTGCTCATTCTCGGCTGGGACCCAGTTCTGCTCTTTTCAGCATCCTTTCAGATGTCTTTTGCTGCCGTGACCTCGATCGTCCTTTTCGTACACCACTCGCTCCAGCAACCGGATCAGCCTCTCCCGGCTAAAACCATGCTCAGGAAGTCACGAAAGTGGCTGCTGGACAGCATGGCGGTCTCGATCATTGCCCTGCTTGCCACGGCGCCGATATCTCTTTATCACTTCCATCAGATATCACTGTTAAGCCCGGTGACGACAATTCTTGCCGCCCCATTGATCTGCTTCTGGGCCCTGCCGCTGGGCCTGGCCGCTTCGCTCCTCGCCCCATGGTTCCCGCTTATTTCAGGACTGCTTTTTTCAACCGGCGCTATCGGACTGCAAGGGGCAAGACTGGTCACCGGCTGGCTGGCGGCCCTGCCCTTTGCGGCCTGGCAACTGCCCCCACCATCCCTGCCGGTAATAGCATTTTATTACCTGGCCGCCCTGCTGCTGCTATTCTCTACCAAGAGCCGCCTTTTTCTTGCCAGCACCGCCATCCTGTTTTTCCTGATGATGACGAGCTCGACCTTCATCCATTTCCCGCCGGCCCACGAAAACTCGACCATGGTGACTTTTATCGACATCGGCCAGGGCAGCTCCACCCTGCTTGAATTACCCGGCAACAAGAATATCCTGGTTGACGGTGGCGGCAGCTCTTCTCAACGTTTTGACCCCGGTGAGCAGATCATCACCCCCTTCCTCTGGCATAAAGGGATCAGAAAGCTGGAGGCGGTGATAATCTCCCATGTTCATCAGGACCATTACAACGGCCTGGAGTCGGTGATCAGGAACTTCAAACCCGACAAGGTCTGGATAAACGACGGACAAGGCACCTTCGTCGACAGCGGCCAAA
>CBDVDF010000265.1:0-3739 GCA_965372675.1 uncultured Desulfobacterales bacterium | reverse complement strand
TGGCCTACAACCTCCAGTGGATCGAATTTAATAGTCGACTTTTTGCCCTTGAAAACGACTTCCTCTACTTCATAGAAATAGGCAAGAAGCGCTTCAGAAGTATAGCCGAGGGCCTTGAGCAGGGTGCTGACCGGAAATTTACGGCGCCGATCTATCCTGACATAGAGGATATCCTTGGCATCATATTCAAGGTCTATCCATGAACCCCGAACCGGGATGATCCTGGCCGAGTAAAGTCTTTTACCACCGGCATGAGACTTGCCGCTGTCGTGGCTGTAGAACAAGCCGGGAGAACGCTGGAGCTGACTGACAATAACCCGCTCGGTGCCGTTAACCACGAAGACACCGGTCTTGGTCATCAAAGGAATGCTGCCCAGATAAACGGCCTGTTCCTTGATGTCGCGAATGGTCTTGACGCCGGTATCCGGGTCAATGTCATAGGAGACCAGACGGACGGTGATCTTGACCGGCACATCAAAAGTCATTCCCCTTTCACCACACTCCTCGACCGTGTACTTGGGGTCACCGAAAGTGTAGCTGACAAACTCCAGGGAACAGGTCCCGTTAAAGTCCTCGATCGGGAAGACGCTCTTGAAAATCGACTGCAAACCGACATGATCGCGCTGATCCGGTTGCTTACTGTATTGCAGGAATTTCTCGTACGACTTGCGCTGCATATCGATCAGATGCGGTTTCTCAACGACATCCTTGGATTTGGCAAAATTCTTCCTGACTCTTTTAATTGTGTTCATTCAGCGTCGCCCTCGTCAATTTAACAATGCGTCCACGGGAAATTCCCGGCCCGGAGGCTTGGTAATCAAGGCCTTGGTTACGGTCTTTTCTGGTGACCGATAGATCGGGAATATAAAAACGCAATAAACGCCACGGGATATTCTCCCGTAGCGTTATTACCTTAAACACCCTGCAGAAATAAGCTTCTGCAGTTGAACCGGCCGGACTGTGATGGCCACAAACCGACCAGCTCCCATGCTTATGAAACAGTTTACTTGATCTCTACAGAACCGCCGGCAGCCTCGATCTTGGTCTTGATCTCTTCGGCCTCATCCTTGGAAACACCTTCCTTGATGGGCTGAGGGGCGCCTTCAACCAGGTCCTTGGCTTCCTTGAGACCCAGAGCGGTGATGCCGCGGACTTCTTTGATGACTCCGATCTTCTTGTCACCGATAGCAGTGAGGATAACATCAAACTCGGTTTTTTCTTCAGCAGCAGCACCAGCATCGCCACCAGCACCGGGACCGGCAGCAGCGGCAACCGGAGCAGCCGCGGAAACACCGAATTTATCTTCGAGTTCCTTAACCAGCTCAGAGAGCTCAAGGACAGTCATATTGGAAATGAATTCAATTACGTCTTCTTTAGATACAGCCATGATAAATTCCTCCTGGAATAATAAATTGCTTTAGATAGATCTTTACGCCTGTCCTTTCTGGTCGCCGATCGCATTAAGTGCATAAAGCATCTTGCAGGGCACACCGTTGAGGACTCTGACAAAACTGGTGGGAACACCGTTCATAACCGACAGCAGACTAGCCAACAGGGCCTCCCTGCTGGGCAGTTTGGAAAGAGCAACGAGTTCATCAGTGGAGAGCATCTGGCCGTCCATACAGGCAGCCCGGATCACCAGCTGAGGATTGTCCTTGGCAAAGTTGACAACAACCTTGGCAGGTGCCACCGGGTCTTCATAAGACACAGTGACAGCAGTCGTTCCCTTGCATGACTCGACGATACTTTCGAAAGCAGTGCCTTCGACCGCCCGCCGCAGCAAGGTGTTCTTCGCCACCCGGATCTCTGCGTTGTTCTTCTTGAGGTCTCGGCGCAATTCTTCAAGCACCGGAACCGGCATACCCTGATAGTCACTGACAATGGCAATCTTCGCTTTCGCGAACTTGCTATTGAGCTCTTCGACTATCGTAGCCTTTTCATCACGATTCAATGTCTCTTACCTCCTTTCAACTGAGTCTTCACAGTTAAACAGCTTGAGGTCGATTAAAGGACAGACAAAACAAGATCTCTAAGATGGCTGGCAGCTGATGAAAATCGCTGCCGCCGTGTGATCTGCAGCACCTGGAAGGGCCATGGTGCTGAATATGTCCAATCGTCTAGGCAGGTCGTTAGTGTGCCGCCAATGGCCCGGCGGACCCACTACCAATTAAACCAGAAAGTACCCGCTGTCTTCGACTCATACTGCTTTTTAATCCGACATCCAGCCCCGGTCCACCTGTTGGGCAGGAACTGTATGTCACTACAAAATAACAAGCCAGGATTTCCTGGCAAAAAAACCTGAATCAGCTGACGGCCTCTTTAACCGAGCTTCTGGTCTCAACCGGGTCAAGCTTGGCCCCGGGACCCATCGTGGTCGACAGGCTTATATTTTTGAGATAAACACCTTTGGACGACGAAGGTTTCAACTGGATCAGTTTGTCCATGAAAGCAATGACATTATCTTTCAGTTTATCGAAACCGAAGGAAGCGCGGCCGATCATGGCATGGACGATACCTGCTTTATCAACCCTGAAATCAACTTTACCGCTCTTGATCTCACCGACAACCCGACCGACCTCAAAGGAGACCGTGCCGAGCTTGGCATTCGGCATCAGGTTGCGGGGTCCGAGGACCCGGCCGATCTTACCGACCGTACCCATCATATCCGGGGTTGCTATAGTCTTGTCAAACTCCAGCCAGCCGCCCTTGATCTTCTCGACATACTCATCACCACCGGCATAATCAGCCCCGGCATCGAGAGCTTCCTGAACCTTGTCACCCTTGGCAAAAACCAGGACACGCTCAGTCTTGCCGGTGCCATGCGGCAGAACGATGCTGCTTCTGACCATCTGGTCGGCATGACGCGGATCAACTCCAAGACGTACCGCGATGTCCAGCGATTCATCAAATTTAGTATATTTACCTTTTATGGCCAGATCCAGGCCCTCTTCAAGGCTATAAGCCTTTTCAGCGTCGATCTCAGTGGCCCTCTGCCGGTAATTCTTTCCTCTTTTTGCCATGGTTACTACTCCAATAACTCAATACAGATTATAAAATGGCCGTGGTCTCAACCAGGCCTGCAACAGTTCAAATCAGTCAACAACCGTGATCCCGCAGCTACGGGCGGTTCCTTCAACTATCCGCATCGCAGCCTCGATATCATAGGCATTCAGGTCAGGCATTTTGATCTCAGCGATCTCCTTGACCTTGGCCCTGGATAGATTGCCCACCCTTTCCCTTTTGGGATTACCGGAGCCGCCTTTCAGGCCAGCCGCCTTAAGGAGCAACTTGGCTGCCGGCGGTGTTTTGGTAATGAAGGTAAAGGATTTATCGACATAAACGGTGATAACCACCGGAATGATCATGTCGCCCTTATCCTGGGTCTTGGCATTAAATGCTTTACAGAACTCCATTATGTTTACGCCATGCTGACCCAGAGCCGGGCCTACCGGCGGCGAGGGATTTGCCTTGCCTGCGGGGATCTGCAATTTTATATAGCTGTCAATCTTCTTAGCCATCATCTTCTCCTGTCATACAACTTGATTATCTTTCGTGTCCGCACGTGCTGCCTGAGACCTTACCCTTTGACAACCTGGACGAATTCCAGCTCAACCGGGGTTTCCCGACCGAATATCGAAACCATGACCTTGACCCGACCCTTATCAGGGAACACTTCATCGACTACACCCTGAAAATTGGCAAAAGGCCCGTCGGTAACCCGGACCGGATCACCGATCTC
>CBDVDF010000264.1:0-3741 GCA_965372675.1 uncultured Desulfobacterales bacterium | reverse complement strand
TCATGCACCTGGAAGGCGGGGTCGGCGCTCTGGCGACCAGCTCCGGCTCTTCGGCCATCACCTACGCGATTCTCAATATCTGCCGTACCGGCGACAACCTCGTCTCTTCTTCCAGCCTCTACGGCGGTACCTACAACCTCTTTCTCCACACCCTGCCCCAGTACGGGATCAACACCACCTTTGTCGATGCCTCAGACCTTGAGGCGTATGCGGCGGCGATCAATGAGCAGACCAAGTGCATCTTTATCGAGACCATCGGCAACCCCCGGCTCGACACGCCTGACATCGAGAAGATCGCCAAGATCGCCCACGAGGCCAAGATCCCGCTGATCGTCGACAACACGGTTTCAACCCCGTTCATGTGCCGGCCTTTTGATCACGGGGCCGACATCTCGATCCATTCCCTGACCAAGTTTATCGGCGGCCATGGCACCAGTATCGGCGGCATTATCGTCGACAGCGGCAATTTCGACTGGCCCGCCGCCGGCAAGTTCCCGATGTTCACCGAACCGGATCCTTCCTATGGCGGGGTGGTCTGGAGTCAGGCGGTCCTCAATGCCGCCTATATAATCAGGGCCAGGACCATCCTCCTGCGCGATATGGGGGCCTGCATCTCACCATTCAACAGCTTTCAGATCATCCAGGGCCTAGAAACCCTGACTCTGCGAATGGAACGTCACTGCAGTAATGGTATGGCGGTCGCCAAACATCTTGAGCAGCACGACAAGGTAAACTGGGTGGTCTATCCCGGTCTGGCCGATCATCCCACCCACGCGATGGCTAAAAAATACCTGCAGCACGGCTTCGGGGCTCTGGTCGGTTTCGGGATCAAGGGCGGCCTTGAGGCCGGCAAGGCATTTATCAATAACCTCAAGCTTTTCAGCCACTTAGCCAATATAGGCGATGCCAAGAGCCTGGCGATCCACCCGGCCTCCACCACCCATTCCCAACTGACCCCGGAGGAGCAGGAGGCGGCCGGCGCACCAATGGATTTTGTCCGACTGTCGGTGGGCCTTGAACATATTGATGATATCACGGCTGACTTGGATCAGGCATTAGCAGCGGGATGACCTTGGCGGTGGAGAGAGGGCTTGGGTCTTCGACCAGACGGCATAAACCGCAGAATGTAGAACAAGGAATTTCGAATATCGAAGGGCGGTACTCTACAAAAGACAAGCAAGACTTCGAGTGGCCCCCCAGGTAAGCGATAGACTCCGAGGGGGGGGGATTAAATAGAACCCTCGGGGCATACTCTTTCAATCAATAAATCTTCCACCCTTCATCATTCATTATTCCTTGTTCTACATTCGATATTCAAAAAAGAGACCCCGCTACTAACTAAAAGCTACCCGTCTACAAAACGAGTGGGGCAAACCTTTAACTCGAACGGTATTAAGCCTGGTTAAATTTTCCCAACCAAGCTCACTCACTTCTTAACGACAGGGCGATCCTCTTTCTTTCCTGGTCGACTTCAAGCACCCTGACCGTCAGTTGCTGACGGACCTTAACGATCTCGGCCGGATCTTTGACAAAGCGGTCGGCCAGCTGGCTGATGTGGATCAGCCCGTCGTTATGGACGCCGATATCAACAAAGGCCCCGAATTTTGTCACATTGGTGACGATGCCCGGGATCTTCATGCCGGGCCAGATATCATCAATGCTATTCACCCCTTCGGCAAAAGCGAATACTTCAAAATCAGCCCGGGGATCACGACCGGGTTTGGCAAGTTCAGCCAGAATGTCCTGCAAGGTCGGCAGGCCAACCGTCCCGGAAACATATTGGCAGATATCAATCCCGGCCCGCTGGCCTTCGTCCTTGATCAGATCGGTAACTGTACAGCCAGCCTCTTTGGCCATCTGCTCGACCAGGGCATAGCGCTCAGGGTGAACCGAGCTGTCATCCAGAGGATGTTCAGCGCCATGGACCCGCAAAAAACCGGCCGCCTGTTCAAAGGCCTTGGCGCCCAGGCGCGGAACCTTCAGCAACTGTTTTCTGCTGGCAAAGGGCCCGTTGGCATGACGATAGGCAATAATATTTTCGGCCAGGATCGGCCCCAGGCCGGAAACATGGGTCAGTAATTCAAGGCTGGCCGTGTTCACTTCAACCCCGATATTATTCACACAACTTCCCACCACCTCTGCCAGCCTCTTTTTAAGCTCCGTCTGGTCCACGTCGTGCTGGTACTGACCGACACCGATGGCCTTGGGATCGATTTTCACCAATTCCGCCAGCGGGTCCTGCAGACGCCGGCCGATCGACACCGCACCGCGCACGGTCAGGTCATGATCCGGGAATTCTTTGCGGGCCGAGGCCGAGGCAGAGTAGACCGAGGCCCCGCTTTCATCGACCATGGTAATAAGCAGCTGGTCCAGACCCAGGGCTCGGGCAAAGGTTTCGGTTTCCCGACCGGCCGTGCCGTTGCCGATGGCGATCGCTTCGATCCGGTACTGTCGGCAGAGATCCTTGACAACCTTGCCGGCCTCATGACTCTGCCGTTCGGAAAGGGTCGGATAGATGGTCGTAAAATGGAGCAGCTGGCCCTGGCCGTCCAGACAGGCAAGTTTGGCGCCGGTCCTGAAGCCCGGATCCAGAGCCATGACCCGTTTCTGGCCCAACGGCGGGGCCAGCAGCAGTTCACGCAGATTATCGGCAAATACCCAGATGGCCTCCCGATCAGCCCTTTCCTTTAGTCCATTACGCAACTCATTTTCAAGCGATGGGGTCAGCAGGCGTTTATAGCTGTCAGCCAGCGCCAGGCGCATCTGCTGGCCGGAGAAACCCTCTCTCTTTAGAAATCTCCGCTTGAGTAAATTTAAAGCTTCTTCGGGATCAGGCCGGACGCTAAGGGACAAGACCTTTTCATTCTCGCCGCGAAACATCGCCAGCAGCCGGTGGCCGGGCACCTTCAGGACCGGCTCTTGCCAGGCAAAATAATCCCGGAATTTTGCACCCTTTTCTTTATTCTTCTTAACAACCTTGGACTGGATCATTGCCCGCTGGCTGAAGAGCTGCCGCAATTTTGCCCGGATCCAGGAGTCTTCACTGAGCCACTCGGCAATAATATCCCGGGCTCCATCCAGGGCATCCTCCGCAGAATGGACCTCTTTGGCCGGAGCGATATATTTCTCCGGGCTGACAGGCTGGCCGTTCTGGCGGAAAATTGCTGCGGCCAGGGGCTCCAGGCCCTTTTCTTTGGCGATCATACTGCGGGTCCGCCGTTTGGGCCTGAAGGGCAGATAGATATCTTCCAGAGTGGCAAGATCAGGGGCCGCCGCCAGTGATCTTTGCAGGGAATCGGTCAACAGATCCCGTTCGACCAGTGATTCGATCACCGCCTGCAACCTTTTATCCCGTTCAGCCAGTTGGGCCAGTTGATCCCGAATAGCACTGATCTGCGTTTCGTCCAGAGAGCCGGTGGCCTCTTTCCGGTAGCGGGCCACAAACGGTACCGTCCCCCCCTCAGCCAGCAAAGCAGCCGTGGCGGCAACCTGTTTCTCAGCAACATTTAAAGTCTGGGCTATTGTCTGATGATGTTTATCCATAGCGATGATCAATCACTCCAGATTCAGAAAGATGATTTCAAAGGAGGAAAAAAGAAGGACCGTCGTTGAGTTTCGACGAAGCGGTAGATTGGCTTGAGGAACTTAAACCCCAACACCTACCTGCAGAAAATCTGGAAAAATATACCAGGCAGATCAGGATCAAGAGACGCTAATTAATACCGCCAGGCCACAGGCGGT
>CBDVDF010000263.1:0-3750 GCA_965372675.1 uncultured Desulfobacterales bacterium | reverse complement strand
CATTTCCCGCAAGGTCGCTTAACTTATTACAGGCTGTGCTCTTTGTCAATAAATGGCAACCGCCATCTATAAACAACTGCTTCCTCCTTGCCTGCAAACCCCTGATGCATTCTCTAGCGGCTTTACTTGTCGTCATCATTCTGATCCCTCCAACGGCAAATGCCCGTACTAGCAGTGATTCATCGCTATCCACAGAACAACATAGGCAGCTTAAGGTACTGATCAACAACGGCGCCTTCATCCTGGCCAAAGAAGGAAAAGTCATTGCTTCACACAGAGCTGATACTGCCTTGATCCCGGCCAGCATCAGCAAGTTTGTCACCGCCCTGGCCGCCTTTGATCAGCTCAGCGAGGATTATCGCTTTAAAACCGACTTTTTCGTCAATGACCGCAATGATCTGTTCATCAAGGGCTATGGCGACCCCTTCCTGGTATCGGAAGAGATCGAAAGGATCGTCCGTTCTCTCAAGAAGGCCGGGGTGAAACAGGTCAACAGGATCTACATTGATGACAGCAGCTACAGGCTAAAATCCAGGGCCGATGGGGCTGGCCATAGCTTGAACCCTTACGATGTAGCCTGCGGCGGGCTGGTGGTCAATTTCAATACTATTAATATTGTTGTCGATAAAAAAGGCACGGCCAGGTCGGGAGAACCCCAGACCCCCCTGCTGCCGATCATGACAAGACTTGGTAAAGACCTTAAGCCCGGTGAGTACCGGATCAACATCTCCAGTGACCCTGCCAATGTCCTGCTGCTGACCGGGCAACTGTTCAGGGCCTTTCTGGATAAAGCAGAAATAAACGGCAGCGGCCCGATCAGCCGCCGCAAGGCCCCTGCCGGCAAACCAATACTCAGCCATTCCTCCAGCAAAAAGATGGGGGAACTGATCGAGGGGCTGATGCTTTACTCGAACAACTTTATCGCCAACCAGATATTCCTGGCGATCGGTGCAGCCAGTTATGGTTTCCCGGCCACCTGGCTGAAGGGTCGGCGGGCCATAAAAGATTTTGCCAAAAAAGATAGTGAATTATCAAGGATGAAGATCAAACTCGTTGAAGGTTCGGGCCTCTCCCGCAACAATCGGCTCACCGCCAGGGTCATGCTCAGAGTCCTGGAGCTTTTCAAACCCCACGCCGGTCTGCTACCGGAAAAGGATGGGGTAAGGATCAAGTCCGGCACCCTGACCGGGGTTTACTCTTATGCCGGATATCTACCCACCACCGCTGGGCTGGACAGTTTCGTGATCATCCTCAACCAACAGCAAAACCAGCGGGATGAGATCCTCGATATCCTGAGACAGGTTCACGCAAAACGACAAATAATTCGTAATTGATACGATCAGGAAAATGAATTAAGAATAAGGAGACACAGCAGATATTTATGTCTCCGGAATTAAGAGCTCAACCTGTTTTTCTTTATGCTTGAGATTGTGTTATTATTTAGTAGGTACTTTTTTTGTGAGAAAAAAATGGCGAAAAATATTGTCTTAATAGCCCTGCTGACTGGAGTATTGTTTTCAGTAGCAGGTTGTAGCGGCGGCGGCACAGCCCCCGGCGGCGGCACAGCCCCCGGCGGCGGAGGTACACCAACACCTTCCCCTGCCGCCGGGACTCTTGATACTACCTTTGGGCCAGCTGGCTTTGTTGTCCATGACAACGTTGCCGGTGGCGGAGGTGACGATGTCGGGAATTCCATAACCGTTGATTCATCAGGCCGGATCCTTGTTACGGGTTACAGTTTAAACCCGGCCGGAAATACTGACCTGGCGATCTGGCGTTATACTGAAACCGGGGCGCTCGACACTACCTTCGGCGGTGATATCGATTTAGATGGTGTTCCGGATGGCTTTGTTGTCCATGACGATGCGGCCGGCGGTAGCGGTAATGATGTCGGAAACTCCATAACTGTTGATTCACTCGGCAGGATCCTTGTGACAGGTTTAAGTTTAAACTCGACCGGAAATACTGATCTGGCGGTCTGGCGTTATACTGAGACCGGTGAGCTCGACACTACCTTCGGCGGTGACGTAAACCCAGCAGATGGTAATCCGGACGGTTTTGTTGTCCATGACAATGCTGCCGGTGGAAGTACCAACGATGGTGGTCTTTCCATAATCCTTGATTCGGTCGATCGAGTTTATGTTACCGGCTACAGTTATAATGCTTTCAGAAATACGGATCTGGTGATCTGGCGATATACTGCCGCCGGTGAGCTCGACACTACCTTCGGCGGTGACGTAAACCCAGCAGATGGTAATCTGGACGGTTTTGTTGTCCATAACAATGCGGCCGGTGGTAACAGTTCCGACATAGGTTATTCCATAGCGCGTGACTCATTCGGCAATATCTATGTTGCCGGTAATAGTACTAACGCTGCTATGAACAACGACATGGTGATCTGGCGTTATACTGCCGACGGTGTTCTCGATAATGGTTTTGACGGCGATGGAATTGTCATCCACAACGATGCAGCCGGAGGAGACTATGATGATTACGGCCGTTCCATAGCTCTGGATTCACTCGGCAAGATCCTTGTGGCAGGTTCCAGCGACAACCTTGTTGCCGATAATGATATGGTGATCTGGCGTTATACTACCGCCGGTGATCTGGATCATACCTTCGGCGGCGATCTTGACCTGGATGATACTCCGGATGGCTTTGTTGTCCATGACAGCGCTGCCGGCGGGTATAGTTACGATACGGGAAAATCCATAACCCTGGATTCGCTCAACAGAATCTATGTTACCGGTAACAGCATTAATGATACTGGTAATACGGATATGGTGATCTGGGGTTATACGGATACCGGTGAGCTCGACACTACCTTCGGCGGTGATATCGATTTAGATGGTGTTCCGGATGGCTTTGTTGTCCATGACAGTGCTGCCGATGGAGGCGGTAATGATGGCGGGAACTCCATAACTGTTGATTCACTCGGCAAGGTGCTTGTTACCGGTAACAGTGTTAACGCAGCCGTAAACCTGGATATGGTGGTCTGGAAGTACAGATAAGCAACTATGCTGATCTCCGTAAATTACAGGGCAGGATAAAGAAGCTTAATTTAAGAAACCATCAGACATCACAAGCCTACCAAAGTT
Source organism: uncultured Desulfobacterales bacterium (assembly GCA_965372675.1). GTDB lineage: Bacteria > Desulfobacterota > Desulfobulbia > Desulfobulbales > JAGXFP01 > JAGXFP01. The sequence continues at coordinate 652 of CBDVDF010000263.1, read as the reverse complement.
AAAGATGTCAAATGAACATCTTTAATTAAGAGCACGGGAACACAACGAGATACTCGCGGTTTCCAGAAATTACTTGATATTTTACATGCCGGTCATAACTTTTGAGAGGGCCTGATTGGTTGAGGTCTTGGTAATAATCTTTACTCACCTAACAGGTGCCGGATTTTACCACCTAAACTTCCTATAAAGCTTTTACTTTGGTTGCCAAGGTCATCAGGGCAAGAGGATTGCAGCAGGTCTTTTTCATCAAAACAGATGTTTTGGCTATCGAAACGACCATGCCAGTAAGTCCACTTGTTTGCCTCCAGAGAGATAGTTCCTCGCTCGGGCGGGGGGCCATAGGCCACCAGCACGGCACCTTTACTCATCCCTTCTATTAAAACACCTGATTTGATCGCAGAAATCTCAGCCTTAGTCATGTCTTTGAAATTTTTGGAGGTTACTAACATATCAGCAAATTCGACCACATTACGCCCGGGATGCCACTTTTGAGCAAACTGAATGACGATATTACGCTCATCTTCGGTATTGAAGGATATTCTGTTGGTTGACTCATCTACCTCGACATCCTGAATTAAACTTCCAACCGGGAGCAAAGCTCCTTTTACTTGGTCGTTGAAGAGGCTCGGATACTACCCAGCTCACTTCTTTT
>CBDVDF010000262.1:0-3751 GCA_965372675.1 uncultured Desulfobacterales bacterium | reverse complement strand
TGTCATGCGATAATTTGTTCTGCCGCACGCACAGGGCTCGGTTATCAACCGTGTCAAATCTCTCGTCCTGTAACGGATAAGCGGGAAGGCCTCCTTGGTCAGGGTGGTAATGACCAGTTCCCCTACTTCTCCGGCGGCGACCGGTTCGAGGGTGTCGGGATTGATCACCTCGACCAGGAAATGGTCTTCGTTGATATGGAGGCCGTTTCGTTCCTGGCATTCGCCGGCGACACCGGGGCCCATTACCTCGCTGAGTCCGTAGTTGTCGGTGGCGATAATATTCAGTTTGTTCTGGATCTCGTTGCGCATTGGCTCGGACCAGGGCTCGCCGCCGAACAGGCCGTACTTCAGGGACATGCTGGCGAGGTTGATGCCTTTTTCTTCGATAACGTCAGCCAGCAGCAGGGCATAACTGGGGGTGCAGACCAGGGCGGTGGTCCGGAAATCCTCCATGATCTGCAACTGTCTCTTGGTATTGCCGCTGGAGATCGGAATAACCGAGGCCCCGATCCGCTCGGCTCCGTAATGGAGACCGAAGCCGCCGGTGAACATGCCGTAACCGAAGGCGATCTGGACTACGTCATCCTTGGTTACCCCAGCCCCGGTCAGGAGGCGGGCCACCAGCTTCGACCAGTTCTTGATATCGTTCTCGGTGTAGCCGACCACGGTTGCCTGGCCGGTGGTGCCGGAGGAGGAGTGGATCCGGACTACTTCCCGGAGCGGTACGGCAAAGAGACCGTAGGGGTAACTATCCCGCAGGTCTTGCTTGGTGGTGAAAGGCAGCTTGCGGAGATCGTCGAGGCAGCTGATGTTCTCCGGGTCGATCTCAAGTTCTTTGAACTTTTTGCGGTAGAAGGGAACATGGGTCGACACCCGGTTGAGGGTAGACTGCAGGCGTTCGAGCTGAAGCTGCTCAAGATCGTCTCTACTCATGCATTCTTTGTCCTGGTCCCAGTACATTGTTCCCTCCTCTTGTTTGATCGAGGTATAAATTTATGGATTTATTTTTACCAACTCACTTTTCTACTCAACATCGCGGCCCAGGTAGGCGCGCTGAACGTCTTTGTTGGCCAGGAGATCTTCGGCTGGACCCTGGAGAATGATCTTGCCGGTCTCTAGGACGTAGCCCCGGTCGGCGATGCCGAGGGCTGCCTTGGCGTTCTGTTCGATCAGCAGCACGGTGTTGCCTTCGTCGCGGAGTTTTTTAATCACTCCGAAAATTGATTTTACCACAAGCGGAGCCAGACCGGTTGACGGTTCGTCCATCATGATCAGGGCAGGTCTGGCCATCAGGGCGCGGCCCATGGCCAGCATCTGCTGTTCGCCGCCGGACAGGGTGCCGGCCAACTGCTCGGTTCTCTCTTCCAGGACCGGAAACAGTTCATAGACGTGGTCCAGGACCTCGCGGAATTGTTTGTTGCCCTTTTTATGCTGCACATAGCCGCCGAGGGTCAGGTTCTCTTTGACGGTCATGGTAGAGAAAACCTGGCGACCTTCCGGGACCAGGGAGCAGCCCTTGTAGACGATCTTGTCAGCGGCGGTCTTCTCGATATTGTCACCCCTGAGGACTATTTCGCCGCCGCTGGCCCGGATCAGGCCGGTGATGGTATTGAGCAGGGTGGTTTTGCCGGCGCCATTGGCGCCGATCAGGGTAACGATCTCACCCGTGTCGACATGCATCGAGATCTTTTTAAGGACCCGCAGTTTGCCGTAACCGGCTTCAAGGTTTTTAATTTTAAGCATCGTCATCGCCTAAATATATTTGGATTACTTCCCGGTTCTGCTGGATGGCGGCCGGTACGTCTTCGGCGATCTTCTGGCCGAAGCTCAAGACGACGATCTGGTCGGAGATGTCCATGACCAGCGACATATCGTGTTCGACCAGCAAGACCGTAATGCCCATGTCTCTTATCTTGCTGATCAGTCTCCCCACCTCGGCGGTCTCTTTCATATTGAGGCCGGCGGCCGGCTCATCGAGCAACAGCATGGCTGGTTCGGCCGCCAGGGCCCGAGCGAATTCCACGGCCCGCTGTTGTCCGAAAGACAGGCTGGTGGCAGTGATATCGGCCATTTCGCCGATCTCAAGAAGTTCAAGGAGTTCCAGAGATTTTTGCCGCACTTGCCGTTCTTCTCGCCAAGTGGCGGGCAGGTTAAGCATGCCAGCCATAAAGCCTGCCCGGCTGCGGATATGGCGGCCGACCATGACGTTCTCTAAAGCAGTCATACCCGGGAACAGTTTGATATTCTGGTAGGTCCGGGCAATGCCGCGGCCGGCGATCTGGTAGGGTTGCAGCCCCTGGATCTCCCTGCCCTGGAAAACGGTGGTTCCCGAGTCCATCGGCAGGGTGCCGGAAATCAGGTTGAAGAGGGTGGTTTTGCCGGCGCCGTTGGGGCCGATAACCGCCTTGATCAAATTTTCCTCGACCGAAAAACTGACCTCACTGACCGCTTTCAGGCCGCCGAAGCTTTTATTCAGGCTCTTGATCTCCAGAAGGCTCATTCTTTGCTGCCCCCCAGGATTTTTTTGAGCATCGGCCGTAGGTTGAGCTTGAGCAGGCCATCCGGTGCGAAGAGCATGATCACGATCAGGATCGCTCCGAAGATCGCGTCGTCGTACGAGCCGAACATGCCGCGTAATGACAGGAAGTTAAGGATCACTCCCATGCTCAGGGCGCCCCAGAGGCTGGCCATGCCGCCGATGGCGACCAGGGCCACGTAGCGGACCGATTTCATTACCCCGGCTTCGGAAGGACCGATGCCACCGTTATAGTGGGTGAGAAAGACCCCGGCGATGGCGGCCAGGGCGGCGCTCAGCACAAAGGTTTTCAGCTTGTAGCGGGCGGTGTTGACCCCCATGGCGTTGGTGGCGTCCTCGGAGCCGTGGATGGCCCTCAAGGCCCGGCCGACCCGCGAGTTGATCAGGTTGAGCAGCAGGACCATGGTGATGATGACCATTCCCCAGGCGATATAGTAATTTCCAACCCTGGCACTGAAAGCGCCGCTGACCGTAACTCCCGGCAGGAGAGTGAAGCCCGGCACCCCTGAGATGCCGTCGGCTTCACCGAAAATTTCTGTGGCCAGAAAGACCCGGTAGACGATAATGCCGAAGCCGAGGGTGGCCATGGCCAGGTAATGGCCCTTCAGCTTGAGGATCGGGGTGCCGATTATATAGGCGATTACCGTTGCCAGCAGGACCGCGATTATGCAGGCTGCCCAAGGACTGAAGGTCAGCAATGAATCCCCGTAGAGATCCTGCCTGGCCACCAGGCAACCCAGCTGGTCGAGCATCATCACCCAGCCTTTTTCCTGAAGACCGATCAGATTGTGGGTGGTCAGCATTGCCGAAATGTAGCCGCCGATGGCGAAAAACCCGGCATGTCCCAAGGACAACTGGCCGGCGTAGCCCATCAGCAGGCAGAGACCGATGATCAGCACCGAGTAATAGGCGCTCATCGTCAGTTGGGTCAGGTAGTAGGTGGTTTCGGTCCAGCTGGTGAGAAGCTGGATGGTGATGATCAGCACGGTCAGGAAGGTAAGCGGCAAATAACGTTTCATTTCCCACCTCCGCTTATTCCGACTTCCCCACGAACCAGTGGTGATCCGGGAAACTGGCTGGCAGTGGTTTTCAGATGTTGTGAAAGGGCAGATTGCTTCACTGCGTTCGCAATGACGACAGCAACTCTTTTCAAATGGCCAATAAATGAAACGCTTGGCGGTGCTGCAGATGGGTGGGAACAGGGTGGCGAGCAAT
>CBDVDF010000261.1:0-3752 GCA_965372675.1 uncultured Desulfobacterales bacterium | reverse complement strand
GCCAGCTTGCCAAGCAAGCGGGCCTCGTTCTCCAGCCCCTTGCTCAGGCCATCTCTGCTCCCTTTCTCGATGGCATCAATAGCGGCCGGGATGGCCGGATAGTTTCCACCGCTCCGTTTGGCGGCGATCTGGCGGGCCTTGCTAAAAACCAGCCGCCGCCAGATGGGCACTCGATCAAGCAGGTTCAGGCAGGTTGGCTGACAAAGACTGCGGGAACGTTTGCCGGCGCGATGATGGAGGATGCGTTTACGAGCGGCAGGCATGAGGTTTTCAGCCACCACCACCTCGTCGACCAATCCTTTGCGCAGGGCTGCTCTGGCAAAGACCCTGGCGCCGGTGGTGATCATCCGGATCGCCTCGGCGATCCCGACCAGACGGGGCAGACGCTGGGTGCCGCCGAAGCCGGGAATGATGCCAAGCTGGGTTTCAGGCAGGCCGAGAAACGAGCCGCGATCATCGGTCAATATCCGGTAAGTGCAGGCCAGGGCAAGCTCGGTGCCGCCGCCCAAACAGGAACCATGGATCGCCGCCACGGTCGGGAAAGGCAGACCGGCAAGGATTGCAAAAACTCGTTGGCCCCGGGCGGCAAGGGCCATGCCTTCGGCTTCCGAAGCAATATTCTCGATCACCGAGATATCGGCGCCGGCAATAAAATTACTTTTCTTGGCAGAGGTCAGGATCAGCCCCTTTAGCCCCGCTTGCCTGCCAAGTTCTTCGAGGCAATCCGCCAGTTCATCCATGACGGTCTGCTTAAGGATGTTCACCTTGGAATCAGGCAGGTCAAAGGTGAGAACGGCGATATCGTCTTTTATTTCAATTTTTAATGTTGTCGGCATCTCAGCTCCTCTCGATCAATAGGGCCGCGCCCTGGCCGCCGCCGACACAGAGGGTTGCCAGGCCCAGATCCACAGATCTCCGCTGCATCTCCAGAAGCAGGGTCAGGACCAGTCTGGTGCCGCTCGAGCCGACTGGATGACCCATGGCGATGGCCCCGCCGTTAACGTTCATGATGCCCCGGTCGATACTGCCCATGGCCTTCCGGCCCAGATAATGCTCCGAGTGTTTATCTGTGCCGAAGACCATTTCATTGGCAATGATCTGCACCGCAAAGGCCTCGTTCATCTCGATCAGACCGATAGCGTCCAGCCCGAGCCCGGCCTTATCCAGGACCAGGGAAGTTGCATAGGAAGGGCCAAGGCCCATCCGCTTCGGAGAAAGCCCGGCAAAGGCATGCTCTCTGACATACCCCAGAGGTTTCAGATCATATTTGGCTACCGCCTTCTCGCTGGCCAGCAATAATGCCGCGCCGCCATCGGTGATCTGGGATGAATTACCGGCGGTAACCGTGCCGTATTTACGATCAAAGAAAGGCCGCAGCCGGGTCAGCATCGCCATTGATTCATCGGCTCTGACCCCGGTATCGAGGTCGAGGGCTTTCTTTAAGGTCGGCGGGCATAGAACCGTCATGATCTCCTCTTTGAAAAGTCCGCTCTCATAGGCCTTGGTCGCCCGCTGGTGACTGATCAGAGCAAATTCGTCCTGACTCTCGCGGCTGATCTTGAGCTCCCGGGCCAGCACTTCGGCGGTCTGGCCCATGTTGAGACTGCAGGTCGGATCGGTGAGGCCAAGCATCAAACCGATCTTGGGGATAAAGTCATGGGGCCGGAGTTTGAAAAGCGAAGCGGCCCTCGCCTTCAAAGTCTTGCTGTGCAGGTAATTTATCGAGATGTCGTGAAATTTTTTGGAAAGGAAGAAGGGGATATTCGACATCGATTCAACCCCGCCGGCCACGACAAGCTCAGCGTCGCCGCTGGCAATGGCCTGGGCCGCCGAGACCACCGACTGCATGCCGGAGGCACAATTGCGGTGGACGGTAAAGGCCGGGACATGCTCGGGAACGCCGGCAAAGATCGAGATGACCCGGGCAATGTTGACTGCTTCCATCGGCTGGGAGACATTGCCGATAATAACCGAATCAAGAACGTCTGGGTCGATGCCGGTCCGGGCAATAAGTTCTTTGACGACCAGACGCCCCAGATCAACGGCGCTGAGATCGGCAAAATCAGTCCCGGCCTTTACATACGGGGTCCGGACCCCACCAACGATTGCTATCCGTTCATTCATCTGTCCACCCTGTTTAGATCGATGATCTATTCCCGGCCCGGGATCAGCAAATATCCGGCGGGGCGCTTTCGCCTTCTTTCTAACTGAAAAGCCGCGAGTTTTACTCTATCTATGCTATAATCCTATCACTAGCCCGACTTGTTATCTTGAAAAAAATAGTCCTCTGTTATTTTTCCTTAAATCAGGATAAATGATTATGAATGAAAAAATCGGTCTTGTTCTCGGTGGCGGCGGCGCCCGCGGCCTGGCTCATCTGGGCGCCATAGATGCCCTGACTAAAAAAGGTATCATCCCGGACCTGGTTGTCGGCACCAGTATCGGCGCCATCATCGGGGCCATATATGCTACCTGCGGCGATAGCGAAGCTGCCATCCAACGGGTTAACAGCTACTTCACCTGCGATTGCTATACAAAGATAGAATTTGATTTTCTCAAGGAGACCGAAGAAGGCAAAGCAAATGATGGCTTGTTCGACAGCCTCTCCCGCTTCTTACGAAAAAAATTCTTTTACAACGTCATCCTGGCCAACAAGCAGTCATTTGTCTCATTGGACACCTATATGGCGAACATCGCCTTTCTGATCGATGACATTGACATCCGCGACACCAAAATACCCTGTGCCTTTGTCTGCACCGACATTAATGCCGGCTCGGAAATTGTCCTCACCAAAGGCTCACTGCGTCAAGCGGTAGCGGCATCAGGGGCTATTCCCGGTATCTTCCCACCGATAGAGATCGACGGTCACCTGCTGATGGACGGCGGCTGGGTAAACCAGTTACCGGTCGATACCTGTCGAACCCTGGGGGCGGATTTCGTCCTTGCCGTCAACGTGGCCAGGGAAATGGAGCAGGATTTTTCAACTGAAACCGGTCTCGATATCCTCCGTCGCACCAATGCTATTACCAGAACAGTTCTCAACCGCCTCCAACGAGAGGATGCGGACGGCGTCATAGATCCGGAGGTGGGAAAGATCAGCTGGGCCGAATTCGGTTGTATCAAGGAATGTATGCAAAAGGGCCGGGAAGCGGCAGAGCAATTTATCGAAGTTTTTCTTGCCCAGGAAAAGAAGGCAGGATCCTCTTTTTTGAGTAAGCTCTTCGAATAAGCTTATGCCTTTGACGAGTTACCTGTACAGACGGCCTTAACCCAGCGGAGAGCTCGTTATGACAACTGTAACCTGGATCACAGGGTTGATTTTAGTGACGGCGATCTTCATGGCACTCGCCTACAGGCGTCACCCCCTATGGCTATGGACCTCGACCTTTGCTGCTACCCTCTCCGTGGTATCCGTATATTCTTTGTTTAGCCCCGCCCTGCTGATTATTCTCTGGCTGCTGTTTGCTGCCTTTCTGCTCATCTTCCAGATCACCCCGATCCGCAGAAATTTATTGAGCAGACCGATCCTGGCCCTGTTTGGCAGGATCATGCCTGAAATATCAAAAACAGAGGAAGAAGCGCTGTTGGCCGGCACCAGTTGGTGGGAGGCGGAACTCTTTTCAGGTCGGCCAAAATGGGCAACAATTACCAGTCTCCCTCTGCCCGAGCTATCAACAGAAGAACAGCTCTTTCTCGATGGTCCGGTTGAAGAATTATGCCTGATGCTCGACGACTGGGATATTTGTGATAAA
>CBDVDF010000260.1:0-3765 GCA_965372675.1 uncultured Desulfobacterales bacterium | reverse complement strand
TTACAGCTTCTCCATGTTGGGCAATAGCGCCTCCACTGGCGTGAGCAGCAAAAAGCAAATGAGCAACCAGACCCTGGACAAGCTTAAATAAATGTAATGCAGCAGGGCAAAGTTTTAATTGTTCTGCGATATGCAATCGTTGATAATTAATAATCCCTGCCAAAACCTATGATTGCCGTTTGATATCTTAAATCTGAGCTGATTTAAGATTATTCCTGAACTAAAATGAGCCGAGGGTGGTGAAGATCCTAGGAAGAGTCTGTTTCGCTGTAGCAGAGCTACGCGGAACAGGCGATGACAACGGAGATTCGCCACCCTCGGCTCATTTTACTTGTTGTAAACCGAGGAGATCTATAATCCTATCATGTATAAAGGGCCTGAATTCCTTTATAAGCGTGTTTTCACGGCTGGGATGCACACGGTTACTAAGAACAACAATCGCCAGCTCACGCTCAGGATCGATCCAGAATGAGGTGCCTGTGAAACCGAGGTGACCTACACTGGTCGCTGACAGGTATCTGCCGCTGCTCGAACCAGCCGGGCTCGGGCTATCAAAACCGAGGGCCCAGGTGTTATCTTCAATGTCTGTCCTTATTTTCAGGAATTCAATCAGGTCCCTGCTTTCTATATTGGGATGAGAGGCCCGACCCTGCCAGATATCAAGGATCAGCGCCACCAGGTCTAAAACCCCCTGGATATCACCGAACAGACCGGCATGACCGGCCACCCCGCCCAGGGCCCAGCAATTCTCATCACTGACCTCCCCGGAGAGGACCCGGCCCCGCCAGGGGCAATCCTCGACCGGTGCGTATCTTTTCCGGTCAGTAGTTGTTTCACCCTGGCGCTTGAAAAACAGATGTTTATCCAAACCAACAGGCTGGAGGATCATTGTCGATAGATATTCATCCAGTCCCACCCCGGCCAGTTTTTCGACGATCAGCCCCAGCAACATGAAACCAAGATCGCTATAGATAAAATTCTCGCCCGGGACATAACAGAGTGGTTCATCAATCAAGAGTTTAAACAACAGATCTTTTCTTTTCTCTAAAGGTACTTTGACCAGCTCGTTGAAAAAGGGCTGATGAGCTGGAAATCCTGCCGAATGGGAAAGCAGTTGGCCAACAGTGATATTCCCTTTATCGGCAGGTATATCTTTTAAATTAAAAATTTCGCCAATATTATCTTCAATTCTGATTTTTCCATTATTTTTTAATGACAATATAGACAATACGGTTGCTAATGGTTTTGTCAGGGAGGCAAGATCATAAAATATACGTTTTTTATCTACACTTTTATTTTTTATAGAAGTGATACTATTGGAAATAATTATTGATTTATTAAATAAATTATTTTCCTTATTATAAATACCAATGCATGCTGACGGAAAAATATTATTATTAATTGCCGTTTCAATAATATTTTCTATTTCTTTATTAATTTTCATTGCATTAGTAATAATTCAATTAAAATTAAACATAAAAACAACAACTTATTGTTTTAGATTTATATGTTTTAGGTACTGATATATTGTTTAAATATTTTTATCAATAAAATCAATTAGTTATCTGTTAAATTTCATCACACGACAACTTTGTTTTTTTATTTATAATATATTCAATAATATCAAATAGTTATACCTGTTAATTTTTAGGCTATTTTATTGCTTTTTAAAGTCATATAAATTACCTTACAAAAGCTTGTTTAAGCGAAGTTATTTAATGATTTTTTAAATAACATCAAATGTTGATAAAAAATATTAACACTTATCAACATTTGTTTTTCAGGATGTTCTCAAGAGGTTTTTTTTAATAATTTTTTCAATTTTTTTAGCTGCTTAGCCGGTTTATCAACATTCTAACAGGCTTAAAAAATAATAAAAAAGATTATTTTAAAAACTTAAAACTATAAGGATCTTGATATGTCTTTATCTTTCAATGTCTCCAGAGACGAGTTCTTGGCCGGTCTTTCTTCCCTGCAGAATATCACCGGGAAAAAGGGTACTATCGCTATTCTTTCCAATGTCTTGATCGAGACCGGCAATAACAACATAGTCCTGACCGCTACTGATCTCGAGGTTGGAGTAAAGCTTATCGTTCCGGCTGAGATCATGTCATCAGGAACGATAACTTTACCGGCCCGTAAGCTTTTCGAAATAGTCAGAGAATCAGGGGCAGACAATCTTCATCTTGAACTGCATGAAAATAACTGGGTCAAGATCTCAGCTGATTCAAGTGATTATAATCTGGCCGGCATGGATGCCGAGGATTTCCCTTCTTTTCCTGAATATCAGGATGAGAGTCTGGTAGAGATATCTTCCGATATTCTTAAGGAGCTGATCGACCGGACCATCTTTTCTGTTGCCCAGGAAGGGGAGAGTCAGTTCAATCTTTCCGCGGTCCTGATTGAAAAAGATAAAGAGGGAGATGTTTCCCTGTTGAGAATGGTCTCTTCCGATGGCCATCGTCTTTCGTTGATGCAGTTGCCGGTTGAAAAAGATATTGAAAAGCTGGATCTGGATAAAACAACCCTGATCCCCCGTAAAGGAATCCAGGAGATCAGGAAGTTCTGTGAGGGGTATGAAGTTGTTTCTCTCGGTTTTGAAAAGAATCAGGCCGTCCTTAAGACCGACAATTCCCTGTTGATCATCAGGTTGATGAACGGCGAGTTCCCCGACTACCGGAACATTATCAATATCATCGAGCAGGAAAACTATATCGAGATCGACCGCCAGACCCTGATCTCCGCCATGAAGCGGATGATCCTTTTCACCGAGGATCGTTTTAACGCGGTTAAATTCCATATAACCAACGACACCCTGATGCTTTCCTCCGAGAGCATGGATATTGGTAACGCCAAGGATATTATCAAGATCGATTATAACGGCGAGACCATGAACCTTGGTTTTAACGGCAAGTATTTTCTGGAAGGATTGCAGGTTATGAACAGCAATAATGCCCGGGCCTATATAAATTCTGAAGAAAGCCCCTGTCTGCTAAAAGGCAGTGACGATCCCGGCTATATCAGCGTCATCATGCCGATGAAGATCTAGTTTTTAACTGCCGACCTGTTCAAAAAAAGTATTTTAATATTTCTTGAGGATACAAAAAAGTGAGCGAATCAACCGAACCATCGTATGATGCCGATCAGATAAAGGTCCTTTCCGGTCTGGAAGGGGTAAGGATGCGTCCGGCGATGTACATCGGCAATACCGGCGAAGAAGGACTACATCACCTGGTCTACGAGGTTGTTGATAACAGTATCGACGAGGCCCTGGCCGGACATTGTTCAAAGATAACCATCACGATCCACAAGAACGACAGTGTCAGCGTCGAGGATAACGGTCGTGGTATCCCGGTGGCTATCCACTCGGAAGAAGGGGTTTCGGCCCTGGAGCTGGTTATGTGTACCCTGCATGCCGGCGGTAAATTTGATCATTCGACCTACAAGGTATCCGGCGGTCTGCACGGGGTAGGGGTCTCGGTGGTCAACGCTTTGAGTAAATGGGTCACCGCCGAGATCAAACGCGATGGCCTGATCCATCAGCAGTCTTATGAGTTCGGGATCAAGAGCAGCGAGGTAAAGGAGATCGGCAAGGCCGAGACCACCGGCACCAGGATCACCTTTCTGCCCGATCCGGGTATCTTCACCGAAACCACCATCTTCAAATACGATATTATCAAGACAAGGCTTCGTGAGCTGGCTTTTTTGAACCGTAACGTCAAGATCGTTCTGCACGATGAGCGTAACGGGGCCGAGGATGAGTTT
>CBDVDF010000259.1:0-3774 GCA_965372675.1 uncultured Desulfobacterales bacterium | reverse complement strand
TAATTTTTCAAAAATACTCATGAAATATTCAGGCTAAAAGGGCTAAGCTTGGCGGTACGATAACCGTAAGCCAAGCGCTATATGGGTCGCTGCGCTCTTTATTGGCGCGTTCACCAATAACTTTTTCCCCCGGGACCATGACCGCCGACGTCAAGCCAGCCATAGAATCTGATGCCTTAAAGGCCAATCTGATGGAAACTGCGGTGAGTGAGGTCGAGATCGACCCCGCTCTGGCAGTCGTGCAGGCCATCGTTGAACCTTACAAGGGGATAGCCCGGAATCTCCATTCCCTCCTCTACGAGATCAGCCATCCTTACAGGAACTGGACGATCATCCTGCCCCGCCTGCGGGCTTTTACCCTCAAGAACCTGCCCCATTATCTGCGTGACGAGCGCGGCCCAGAGGCAATGGAGCGGTTTTGCGAGCTTTTTTTAAGGGCCATCGGCGAGACCAAGAAAAACGAGGCCCAGCTGGGCATGGCTATGGAGTCCCTGCTGGCCTATCTGGAAAAGGTCATCTCTTCTCTCGATCAGGAAAAACTGCCTGCTTATGAGGAGTCGCTGGCCTTCTGTTTCAGGAATCTTCAGGAACTTGAAGATAATGTGATGCTGTTCATGGTCCAGGGGCATCACCCGATCAAGAAGATCGGCAAGATCATGCTGGAGCTGGCCGGGGAGGAGGTGAAGTATGATTTTTCACCCCTGGCCAGTCTGATGAAAAAGATCCTGCAGCTCAATTACATCTACTGGCTCGGGGAGGAAGATCCCCAGCCCTGGTTTGCGGCCGAGTGCGGCGATCTTTGCAGCGGCTGGCAGGCCGGCCGGCTTTTCAATGCGATCTCCCACCGGCAGATCAATGAGCATCTGGAGGCGGCAAAGAAGATCGAAGTCGGTAATGAGCCGCTGCAGGCCCTTGAGCAGCTCCTTGAGTTGCCGGGCCACATGGATGTGGTCCGCTTTTACAAGCAGATCCCTGAAAAGCTGGTCGAGGAAGGTGAGCTGCTGGTCCCTGATGCGGCCGATCGCTTTGCCGAGAACCGTAAGTTATTGTTTTTATTCAGGGTAATGGATACGGCTGGCCTGTATCTTATCCACGAGGAGACCCTGCGAGAGATCAACCGCAGCCTCATCCAACTGATCCGCCATCAGACTTTTGAAGAGATCGAATCCTTCCTGCTGACCACCTTCAAGCTCCTGAAGGTCAATGTTCGCCGTTACCCGCATACCTCGCTGCAATGTATTCAGGTTCTGGGGGCCGAAGTATTCAAACGGGAGAGCAGTCGCCTGGTGGAGACCTTTCTCTGGGAATCGGTCCGTTTCGGCTTTCAGTATGCCAAGGTGAGCGGGGTCGATGAAGAGTGGCAGCCGATCTATAACCCGTCGCATCTTGAGAATATCCGGGTCTGGCTCAGTCTGATCATGCAGGAGCCCAAATGGTGCTCAACCCTGTTCTCGGCCCTGATCATCAATCTCAAGTTGTCGGGGACCTGCGTAAAGGACACCGATCTTTTTCAGCGCGATATCAGCCGACTGCTCAATCATCCCATCGAACCGGTATTTAATCTGGTCAAACAGTTCGCTAAACTGATGCCGGTCTTTTTCAATGAGATCGGGGCCGAAGGGTTGTTGCGTGATGTTTCAACCGAGATCGACGAGATCCACCAGCGGCGTGATCTGCTGATCCATTTTCTTCGTAAACAGAGCCATGTCGAGAGCAGCAACCTGATCGTTGATTTCATCACGGCGATCTTTAATTTCTGGTATTCCAGAGACAAAACGGTGCTGACCCATTATTTGCCTGAAGAAGTGCTTTCCCAGATCCCTGTCACCGGGCCTTACGTTGACGACCTGCACACCCTGATGCAGCGTTTGATGACCACCAGGGGAGTCAGCAGTATCGAGCAGGTCCTGAACTGGGGTGAGCGGCGGCTGACCACCTTTATCAACAAGCAGCAGGACCTGGCCGAAAGCGAGACCAGACGCTTTGTCCTGCTGGTCAAGATGTTCAGGCTCGTCAACCAGAAGTACAATCTCGGCTTTCAGGAACTCAGGCTCCAGCTTGAACAGGCTGCCAACAGCGGTTTCCCGGAAATGGGCGACCTGCTCCAAGACCTGGAAAGTGGTGATACCCTGCATTGCCTTACAGCCCTGCTTGATCGACTGGAAGGACTCAAGGAGATAATCCTCAGCGAGGAGCAGTTCGAGGCCAAGGAGGATATCTATCACAAACGCCATATTGCGGTTGACATCCCGTCGGTCTACGGGCGTTACCGTGAGCTGAAATTCGATGCCCTTGGTCTTACCTTTCGCCTGGAGAATCTTGCCAATATCTATCTGGAAAAACTGCCGGAAACCGTCAACCTGACCTTTATCACCAGGGCGACATTCCTGAGGATCATCAAGTGTCTGCGCATTTACCTGCGGGCCCTGAAGATCGACGGCATTGTCAGCCGGCGTCTCGAAACCCAGCTCTCGCTACTGTCAAGTTCTATCGGGATCAAGCGTTTCTCTTACACCCAATACCTTGATATTTTCCGGGGTTTGTCCGAAGGGATCAAGGATGTCATCTATGCCTATTATACGAATATCCATGAGAACAACCTGTCAATAATCGTCCCGCAGATCTGTACCGGTGAAGACAATCTACTCGCCAAGTACCGGCCGCTCTGGGATCCTGACAACATGACTACCAGTATCCACCGGTTATCGGAGTCATTTTTACGGGACCTTATCTCGACGACTTTCGGCCTCCAGCATCTCGACAACTTCATTACCAGGGTTTACCAGACCCTGGAGAACCAGAATGATCTCCTCGACGAGAAGACCCTTGATCTGCTGATGACCTATAATCAGGACAAGGTCATCAGTTCACTGAACCATCGCACCCTGTTCAGCAAGAACCTGATCCTCCTTGGCAACAAGGGTTACAACCTGACCCAGTTAGTGGCGGACCAGGTACCGGTGCCGCCCGGCTTTGTCATAACTACCGAAATTTTCCGGTGCTGGCCGGTGATCGCCAGGTTCGACAAGGCCCGGGATGATTTTATGGCTCGGGTTCGCGAGTCGTTGAATGAAACGGAAGAGTTGTCCGGCCGCCGTTATGGTGACCCGGAGGACCCGCTTCTGCTTTCGGTGAGAAGCGGCGGCGCCGTGTCGATGCCCGGTATGATGGCGACGATCCATAATGTCGGCCTTAACGAGGATATTGTCGAAGGTTTCGCCGCTAAAAGCGGTTTGGACTATCTGGCCTGGGATAATTACCGGCGTTTTCTGCAGTCCTGGGCGATGACCAGTGGTATGCCCAGAGAAACATTTCAGACCCTGATGGATGCGGCCAAGGCCCGGCATCAGGTTGAGGTGAAAAAACAGTTCACCCCCGGCCAGATGAAGGAACTGGCCCTTGCCTACCGGCAGAGCATCGACGACGAGGGGATCAAGATCCCGGAGGATCCCTGGCTGCAGCTGGTCGGGGCGGTGGAGATGGTCCTTAAATCATGGGATACCGAAAAAACCAGGGAGTACCGGTCCCTGATGGATGTTTCCGCTTCCTGGGGTACGGCGGTCATTGTCCAGACCATGGTCTTCGGCAACCTGGGCGAGGAGTCGGGTAGCGGAGTGGTTTTTACTGCCCACCCCTATCGCAAGGTAAGAAGGGTGGCGTTATGGGGTGATTACGCGGTCGGTGATCAGGGTGAAGATATCGTCAGCGGCCTGGTCTCCTCTTTCCCGGTCTCGGTTGAACAGGCCGAGCTTGATGGGCGTGACGGGGAGATGT
>CBDVDF010000258.1:0-3786 GCA_965372675.1 uncultured Desulfobacterales bacterium | reverse complement strand
CCCTTTGCTGTAGTAGTCAGCATCGGTAACGTCGCTGCCAAACCTGCTGGCCTGCAAGGCCGACCAGACTGAAAAGACCAGAAAACTGCCAAGCAGCAGCAAGATCATTGAGGGATAGATATTTTTCTTCTTGGCTTCAGTCATAATGTCACTTTTAAGTAAATCTCTCCACGGGATAGATAGCGGAAACAGGATGATTCCCAACAGGTAAGCTTTTACAGGTGCTGTAGATGTGCGTTTTCAGGGTATAGCGACTATAGCTTGCTATGTTGCTTGCCCTGAAAACGTGCAGATGCAGTGCCTGTGAAATCTTACCTTTTCTCAATATACGCTTCGGAGATAGACAATTCCAATCCTTCTTTGTCGGTCAGGACGAATTCGATCGTCAGTGATTTATCGGCCGGGGTCAGCAGCAGAAAATCGAGACGTTGGTTCTCCCCGGCTGGCAGTTCGGTCCGGAGCTGTCCCCTGAGGGTGAATGCAGCGCCGGACTTCTTGTTGCGGGCCTGCAATGTATAGACTGCAGCCTCCTGACTGCGATTGTTGACCCAGCCGTTGAAAAAGGTCCCGGTCCGGCCGTCGGCGAGTTGGCGTGAAGCGATGGTATGCGAGATGGCGACACTCAAGGTTGCGACCGGTCTGTCAACCAGGGCAACAGCGAGCAGGATCAGCAGGGCGATAATCGCTCCAGCGGGCAGGAGAACACGCGGATTGAGCAGCCCTTTTATGCCCTCCCCATGCAGGCCGAAGGTGTAGCGAATCAGGCCAGGCTCGTTTCGTCTCATCATTATCTTCCGGCAGGCATCAAGGCAGCGGCCGCAGTTGATGCATTCAACCTGGTAACCGTGGCGGATGTCGATCCCCATCGGACAGCTCCGCAGGCACGAATCACATTCAATACAGCGTTCCAGTTCAATCTCCGGGAGGTGCAGGCTCAGGGTTGCCTTGTCAACAATGGCGGTCTGGATGCGTCCGTAAGGGCATATTTCTTTACAGATCAGTCGCCGTACTACGGCCAGGTCAAGGTAAACCAGTAAGCCGGTTAAGATGAAGGTGATCCAGGTGGCGTAATGCAGATCGAGCGTCACCAGACGAACAAAAAAAAGCCGCGGCGGGATGAAGTACCAGAGCAGGTTCGAGGCTACCAGGAGTGCAACCAGCCCGAAGACTCCCTGCAGCAAGATCTTGCGCCAGAGGGCACCGTGCAGGCGGTTGTGTTTTACTGTGAGTCCGAGGCGGCGAGCAGCCCATTCGGCCAGATCAGACAGGGTGGTCTGGGGGCAGAGCCAGCCGCACCAGACCCGGCCCAGGACGACTGTAACCAGAAGGAAGCCGAGAACGAAGATCAGGCTGGTCAGCATAACCAGGTAAAGTTCCTGGATTCGCAGGACCTGGCCGAACAGGTAAAGGTTGAGACCGGGGATGTCGATCCGCAGTAGGCTTTTGCCGTCAAGCTCCAACCAGGGCAGGAGCAGGAGTATCAACGTGCTAGTCCATTGAAACAGGCGCCGCTGCGGAGCTATGAAGTGTATTTTGTTAGTCATGAAAAAATCTGATTACCATCGACTATCAGCTGTTTTTGAGGTGGAACCTTGCAAGTCTTCATTAGTGTCCGGTTAGAATTTTGCAACAGCCTCTTTATTTATATTTCGAGACCAATTCTCGTCATTCCGGTCTGCCCCTAGTCGGAGGTAAGCACCCATAAAGAGCATAAACTTCGACTCCGATCCATGGTTTACTCTTGGTGTTTTTTACTGGATCCCGGCTAAAAGCATGCCGGGATGACGATTTGGGGAGCCTTACAGTGCTGGCGAGTCTTAGACTCCTTTCTGGCGGCGACTTAGTGGCAATCAGATAAAAAAACCGGGCGAGAATGACCCCGCCCGGCACCATGCCATTCAGTGCTATATTTTATGAAATAAAACGGTCAATAACCGTCGTTTTGCATTTCCTGGGCGGCCCGTTCCTGATGGGCGCTCATTTTCTCCTGGAACTCGTCGTGCGAGCTCCAGCCGCTGAACAGGTAGTATCCGCAGAAGATGATGGCCCAGAGGATAGAGCCATAGAACATGATGTTAAAATATAGCGGCGCTTTCTTGTGGCTTTCCTTGATGCCGTCAAAGGGCTCGTTCTGATCACTGTGTATGTTTCCTTGAGTTGTCACGTGTTCAGTCTCCATATAAATTAAGGGTCATGGTCTCGTCATAAATACTGAGATGGCAACGCCATCAATCATCATCAAGCATCCGGTACTTGGCGATCTCTCCCTTCTCCTTGCGTTTCTTGCTGTAAGTACGAATGAAGATCAGCACAAAGATCACAAAGAGCCCGAAGGTGACGCCAAGGTAAAGGATCGATGCCAGGTCCATACTCTATTTCCCCGCCTGGAGGAAGTTGACCAGCTGCCAGAGCTTGGTGGCGCCGAGTGTGGCAAAAGACGGCATACCGTCTTCAAGGCCGTCGCTCAAGACCATGAATAGTTCATTATCTTCATAATCAAGATCGGTCAGTTCCGGCCCGATATCCCCTTCGAGGTCTGCGCCATGACAGATCTGGCAGTTTTTGATGTACTGCTCTTTGCCACTTTTGACCGCAGACTCGTCTCCGGGGGTCGGGTTTTTCAACTCGTCGCTTTTCGCCGGTTCTGAAGCAGGGATGGGTCTCTTGATCACTCCGTAGTTGATATAGTTGACGATCTGCCAGATCCGTTTGGCACCGAGGTTGGCAAAGCCAGGCATCTCTTCCTCAATGCCGTCATGGATCAGCATGAAGAGGACTAGATCGTTAACCTCAAGATCGGTCAGCTCGCGGGCAATGTCCCCTTCGAGGTTTGCACCATGGCATATCTGGCAGTTTTCGACATACTGGTCGCGGCCGGCCGTGATCGCGGCAGGGTCACCGGCAGCGGGATTTTTCAGTTCACCGACCACTTCGCTGGCCGCGGCTTGCCGCCAGGGGATATCGTTGCCTAGTTTCTGCAGGTAAGCGACCATCGCATCCATCTCGGTCTTTTCTGCCAGGGCCTGGATCTCGTCATCGGTGTAAGGGAAGTTGAGTACGTCCATCTTGCGTTTGATCATCTTTGGATCGAGCTTGTTAGCCGATATCCAGCCGTAGTCGGGCATGTTGGTTTTCGGAACCATAGATCGCGGCGAGTCCATGTGCTTGTAGTGCCACGCATCGGGGTACTTGCCGCCGATCCGGGCCAGATCGGGACCGGTCCTTTTCGAGCCCCAGAGGAACGGGCGGTCATAGACGAACTCGCCGCTCTTTGAGTAATCGCCGTAGCGCAACACCTCGGCAACCAGCGGGCGCACCGTCTGGGTGTGGCAGTTATTGCATCCTTCCCGCATGTAGACATCGCGACCTTCCTGCTGCAAGGCCGTGTACGGGGTGACGGATTCGATCCGGTCAGCCTCGGTGTTGACCCAGGCAAACGGCAGGACCATGGTTACTATTGTGCCGACAAGAATCGCGCCGGTGGCCAGGATCAGCAGTAGAATCGGGTTCTTTTCCCACATGATCTAGGCCCTCCCTTCAGCAATTGCAATTTCGGTGGCAGATTCCCCGTTGCGAACCGTCATGACAATATTGTAGATGAAGACGAGGATGCCAGCCATGTAGATCAGGCCGCCGAAGGTGCGGATCCACCAGTAGGGGTACATCTCAATCATGGTTTCCATAAACGTATAGGTCAGACTGCCGTCCGGGTTCATGGCAGTCCACATTCCGGCCTGCAGTACCCCGGCGATCCAGAGCGAGATCGACCACATAAGCTGGCCGGTC
>CBDVDF010000257.1:0-3794 GCA_965372675.1 uncultured Desulfobacterales bacterium | reverse complement strand
GGACCTTGGGAGCTTCAAGGAGCATTTCAACCCCGAATTTCCTCTTGATCCTTTCGCCGATAACCTCCAGGTGGATCTGCCCGACCCCGGAGACCAGGGTCTGTCTGGTCTGCTGGTTGCGGGTAACGGTCAGGGTAGGATCTTCTTCCAGCATCTTGTTCAGAGAGGCATGGAGCTTTTCCTCATCTTTCTTGTCGGCAGTAGTAACAGCGTAGGAAATGCATGGTTCGATCGGCACCAGTTCATCAAAAACGATCGGTGCGTCAGCTGCGCAGAGTGAGTCCCCGGTAACGGTTCCCTTGAGTTTGGCGATGGCAACGATCATCCCCGGTCCGGCGTTGTCGACCTGGACCTGGCTCTTGCCGTCCATGACCAGGAGCTGGTTGAATTTTTCATTAATATCCCTGGTTGCGTTATAGAAGGAGTCGCCTTTAAGGGTCCCCGAGAAGATCTTCAGGATGGTCAGCCGCCCGGCATAGGGATCGGCCACGGTTTTAAAAACCTGGGCCGAGAAAGGGGCATCGGCAGAGGGCTGGCGTTCTACCAGCTCTTCGCTTTTCGGGTCGGTACCCACCCTGGCCGGCCGGTCACCTGGTGAGGGCAGGAAATTATTGATCAGGTCGAGAAGAAGAGTGGTGCCCAGGTTGCCGGTGGCGGAGGCGACCGTTACCGGGGCGATGGATCCTGACTTAATAGCCGCTCTCAGGCCGACCTGCAGATCTTCATCACTGAGTTCTCCTTCTTCGAGGAATTTTTCGATCAGATCGTCATCGGTTTCGGCGACGATCTCCATCAGGCTTTCCCTCTGCATCGCCAGTTCATCGGCCATATCGGCAGGGATTTCGGTTGCATTGACTTTGCCGCTGTCTCCGTCGAACATGTAGGCCTTCTGGCCCAGGACATCAATTATTCCCTTGAAATTATCTTCGGCGCCGATCGGCAGTTGGACCACGGCCGGAGTGAAGGGGAGGGTGCTTTTGATCTCGGCGAAGATGTTGTCAAAATTGGCCCTTTCCCGGTCCATCTTGTTGACGACGATGATCGTGGGCAGGTGCTGGGCGCTTATAAAGCCGGCAATCTTCTCAGTCTGGCTCTTTACTCCCAGGTTGGCTTCGACCACGAACAGAGCGGTATCGGTGATCCGGGCGGCGAAAGCGGTCTCGTTGAGAAAATTGTCATCACCTGGGGTATCGACCAGATATACTGAATGCTTGTCCCAATCATATTGGTTAAAAGAGGAATTAATAGTTGCCTTGCGGCTGATCTCTTCCGGATCGAAATCCATCACCGATGAACCGTCGTCCACCTTGCCGAGCCGTTTGCTCTTGCTCGAAGTGAACAGTAATGCCTCGGCCAGTGATGTCTTGCCGCTTTTGCCATGACCGAACAACGTTACATTTCGAACCAGATTAATATCCTGCATGGACGCCTCCGTTATCAAGTTTAAACTGGTAAATATCAGGCTGAGCTGTTGCGTCAGTGGCGGATCCCGGAACAGCTTGTCCGGCTATGGAATTCCGACGCACTGATTGTCTGTCTGATCAATCATTGAGACCGTTAGCTGTTAATTCTTACTATCAGGGGGCTGAATCTCAAAGAGAAAATTCCTTTTCCGCAAAAAAAATATCGAGTGGAGATCGAGGGCGGCTTGTCATCAGGCCGGCGAGCTGATAAGTTGCGGCTGGAGTTATACAGACAAGGATCTTATTTAATGGAAAAACCATCAGATGAAACCGGCCTCATCGCAAGGTCGGGGGGTAAAGTCAGTATTGCTGTGACCTGCAGCCGGGTTCTGGGGCTGGTGCGGGAACAGGTCTTTGCCTATCTGTTCGGGGCATCTGAGGCCTATGATGCCTTTGTCGTTGCTTTCCGGATCCCTAACCTGCTTCGCGATCTTTTCGGCGAAGGCGCCTTAAGCGCTGCTTTTGTGACGGTGTTTTCCGATTATGAAGAAAACCGTGGTGAAAAGGAGACCTTGCGGTTGGCTGGTAATGTCATGGTCTTTTTTACGATATTGCTCAGTATCATTACCCTGATCGGCATCTGGCAGGCGGAAAATATCGTCCGGCTACTGGTTGCGGCCAATTTTGAAAATTCTCCGGGCAAGGTTGAGCTTGCCAGGCTGATGACCGTCATCATGTTCCCCTTTCTAATCCTGGTCTCCCTCTCGTCGGTCTGTATGGGCATCTTGAATACCCGCGGCCATTTTTTTGTACCCTCGGTCTCTTCCGGTTTCTTTAATCTCGGCTCAATTATCGGTGGGGTGACCCTCTCTTTTATTATGCCGCAGTATGGATATCCGGCCATTGTCGGCATGGCGATCGGCACTATGCTGGGGGGCTTGTTACAGCTGGTCGGCCAGTTCCCGTCCTTGAAGAAAGCCGGTTTCCGTTTTATCCCCAATCTGGATCTTAATGACCCGGGCCTGCGTCGCATTCTGGTGTTGATGATCCCCGCTATAGTTGGACTTTCCGCCCTGCAGCTGAATGTTTTTATTAACACCTTCTATGCTTCTTCACTGCAGGAAGGGAGTCTTTCCTGGCTTAGTTATGCCTTCAGGCTGTTTATGTTCCCGGTCGGGGTATTCGGGGTGGCCATTTCCATTGCCGCCCACCCGGTAATGGCCCGGCAGGCTGCCACCGGCAATATAAATAAGCTTAAAGAAACCTATCTGTCGACGCTGACTATTGCCTTCAGCCTGACCATTCCCGCCATGGTCGGTTTGATTATCCTGGCCGAGCCGATAATCAGGCTGATCTATCAACGTGGCCATTTTGATAATTTCGATACTGCCATGACTTCCGAAGCTTTGGTCTATTACGCGGTCGGCCTTGCCTCCTATGCAGCCCATAAGGTTACGGTACCGGTCTTCTACAATATCAACAACACCCGGTTCCCGGTAGTTGGCAGTTTCATTGCTGTTGCCGTCAATGTCGGGGTGATTCTCGCGTCCATTGAATTTCTGCAACATCGGGCTCTGGCTCTGTCGATCTCAGCGGCGATGACGGTGAATTTTCTTTTCCTGTTTGTAGTTCTCTATCGGAAGCTGGCCGGTTTTTCGATCAGCTACCTTCTCAGAGGCTTGGCTAAAGTGGCAATCGCGTCCTTGGTTATGGGAGGCTGGCTATTATTGCTGGACGCCATTTTCGGACTCCAGGCGGCCAGTGGTTATCTGATTACTGATTTGTTCAAACTCTTCTTGTGTATTTCATCCGCCTCCCTGGTTTACGGAGTTGTTCTCTATCTGTTGAAATTGCCGGAGATCGAGTTGATCGTCACCAAGATGAAAGAGCGGTTTGCAGGCTCCACGGCCTGAGCTGGAGAGGGCGTTGGAAGTTAGTTTGTGAGGTGTGATCTGGTGCAGGGAATGATCGCCTAGCCGGTGGACTGGCAGCGGAGGAGGTTCAGTTGGGCAAGGATAGCGGGAACGGCTGTGTCGACCCGGAGAATACGGGGGCCCAATGAAAATGTCCTGAAGCCCTGCTGGCGGAGCAGATTGATCTCGAAATCGATCCATCCTCCCTCCGGGCCGATGGCGACCAGGGCCCGATTGGTTTGGTTGGTAAAGGTAGTTTGCTCGAGGTTCATTTCTCCGTCGGGATGGGCAACAAGCCTGACCGGGCAGCTTACGGCTATTTCCGGCAGGTGATCTTCGACGAAAGGGCGGAAACGCTGATGGACGGATATTTCAGGCAGGACGGTATCCATGGCCTGTTCGAGGCCGAGGAGCATGGCTTCCCGGAGTTTTTCCTCTGCCATCTGCGAGGCATTGAAAAAACTCTTGAAGGCGAGGC
>CBDVDF010000256.1:0-3804 GCA_965372675.1 uncultured Desulfobacterales bacterium | reverse complement strand
GAGACTTTGGGGCCCGACCACGCATTGTTGGGCAAAAAAGCTTTCCAAACAATAAGGGCCTGTGTATAATGTCGTTACAAATAAAAAACCACATGCACGACAACCTATTGTTATCAAACAATAAAGTCGTTACATTTCTTGTTACATTTTAAGGATAACAATGAAAGAATTTTTGACATTTAAGTCTGGGAAATTTTATTTCAGCGATATTTTCGATTCGGCCAAGATCAACAAGCTTCTCGTGCGTGCCATGGTGCTTAGCGAAACAGTAGTTGACCTCCCGATTCTACCAGAATTGTCTTCTCACCTCGTGCCTGACATAATGTATAGCTCAATCTCTGGAACCGCCATGATTGAAGGCAATCCAATTACCGGAGAAGACGTCAAGAAGATTGCAGCGGGGGAGGACATTGAATCTTATACAAAGAAAGACAAGCAAGAAATAAAGAATTTAATCAAAGCGTACGATCTCTTATCCAACATTGAGCCATCGGACGAACCGTTTATTCTGTCTGAGAATATCATTAAAAAACTACATAAAATTATAACGAGTGATGTTCCAGATGAAAACAATGTGCCAGGTCAGTACCGTAATGGAATAGTTCATATTGGCGATAAAGCCCATGGGGGGGAGTACATACCTCCCAAAATATTAGCTGACATAAAAAGTTTAATGGCAGAGTTCATTGTCTGGATAAACAGTGACGCCATACTAACCCTTGAACCCTTCCTCCGGGCGGCACTAGCTCATTATCATTTCTGTCTCATACATCCATTTTGGGATGGGAATGGAAGAACCTCTAGACTTATAGAAGCCATACTACTTCAATCTTCAAACATAAAATACTTACCAAACGAGTTATCGAATTACTACTATCGAAATGTCGACAATTATTACATTTCTTTTTCAAAAAGCATAATGCTCAAAAAGGATGTCACGCCATTCCTTGAGTTCATGCTAACAGCATCAGTTGAAAGCCTTAAAGGGATTAAAGATTCAATTGTATATTTTATAAGAAAGTCTGCCTTGAGAGACTTATACACCGTTGAAAGACAACGTAAAGCGCTTACAAAACGACAATTCGACTTAATGTCATTGCTTCTTGATAACTCTATCGAGTTCACTTTGAAAGATTTAGCAGAAAAAATTCCTTTTTCTATTTTGTACGGTAAAGTTACAACTCAAACTGCAAGGCGTGATCTAAAGAAATTAACCGACATGAACTTTCTTGATTCTCTAGAGGACAACAAATATCGTTTGAATATTCATGCCCTTGGATAGTTTAGGTCTAATTCTAGCCCTGCCATTTGTTGTCCAGAAGTATACTAAGAGTGCACCACGACTATAAAAAAAGGACCTACGCATTTGCGTAAGTCCTTGATATTTCTGGAGCACCCGGCCCGATTCGAACGGGCGACCGCCTGATTCGTAGTCAGGTACTCTATCCAGCTGAGCTACGGGTGCCGATATGGAAGGAATCTCTATAACTTACTTTCCCTGATTCATCAACTATAAATGTCGCCAACAGGACAAGCTCCTCTGCCCCGGATAGTACTACGGCCACATAAAATCCGACGCCGCTGGCGAGGAGAAGTCGTGCCCGGACGGGTACTGGAAGACCCTCAAGCCGAATTCCGGGATCGCAGCCAGCAGATGGTCAAAGATATCGGCCTGGATCGCCTCATAATTGGCCCAGGCCTGATCGTTGCTGAAAACATAGATCTCCAGGGGCAAGCCCTGCGGAGTCGACTGCAGTTGCCGGACCAGGAAAGTCATCTCGTGATGGATATTGGGATTTGCTTTCAGGAAGGCAATAACATAGGCCCTGAACAAGCCGATATTGGTTTGTCGACGGCCGTTGATATCCTCTGTGGTGTCAATGTTGTATAGCTTATTATAGCTTTCAATCTCCTCCTGCCTGGCCTGCAGGTAATCCTTAAGAAGCTCATAGCGGCCGAAGCGCTCCAGCATTTCCTCGTCGCAGAAGCGGATCGAACTCATATCAATATGGATCGACCGCTTGATCCGCCGACCTCCGGACTCGGACATCCCCCGCCAGTTCTTGAAAGAGCTTGAGACCAGGGCATAGGTAGGGATAGTGGTTATGGTCTTGTCCCAGTTCTGGACCTTGACGGTATGGATCGAAACATCGATCACATCGCCATCGGCCCCATACTTGGGCATTTCGATCCAGTCACCGACCCTGGCCATATCGTTGGAGGAGATCTGCAGGCTGGCGACAAAACCGAGGATGGTATCTTTGAAAACCAAGAGCAGAACAGCGGTCAAGCCGCCGAGGACGCTGATCACCCCCCATGGTGACTGGCCGGTTCCCACTGCCACGACCAGGATGGCAGCCATGACCCACAGGAGGATCTTCAGGACTTCGACATATCCCCGCAGCGAACGGCCCCGGGAGATGTCGGTCGAATCATAGATATGCAGGGCCGCCGCCAGAAAGCTGTTGAGGATCCTTACCCCGACCAGCACGAACAAGACCATCGCCAGGCGCTGGGCCACCTCCGCCGCCAGGCCCTGGAAATCGAACAACAGCTCAACCGCCAGAAAAACCGCGACCACAGGCAAGATATCGCCGAGTTTACGGAAAAAGCCGTGGCCCGCCAAGGTATCATCCCACTGGTTACTGCTCCGCCGCACCACTTTTTCGAACAGGGGAACGATAAATTTCCTGGCCAGCCAGCCGGTCACTACCGCGAGCAGGAGGACAACCAGCATAGTGACACAAACGACCGTCACTTCGATAATTATGGCCGGCAGTCCTTGTTCGGCCAGCCACCTTTCGAGAAATCCGAGCATCATCCTCCTCCCTACAGATCAATTACCAGCTAGCCGCCCACATATTTCATCTGTGATTACAACCAATCTTCAGCCAATCTAGCCTGGTTTCGTAGCCTTTTGATTTATTGCTTAACGTGGCTCAACATGAAACTCCGATATTTACTCACAACTTGCT
Organism: uncultured Desulfobacterales bacterium; assembly: GCA_965372675.1. GTDB lineage: Bacteria > Desulfobacterota > Desulfobulbia > Desulfobulbales > JAGXFP01 > JAGXFP01. The sequence continues at coordinate 829 of CBDVDF010000256.1, read as the reverse complement.
TGTGGAGGCTGGATCCCGGCTAAAAACATGCCGGGATGACGATTAGAACTTCTGCCCCGTCATTCCCGCACGTTTTTAGCGGCAGGTAAGCACCCATAAAGGGTACTCTTTACAGTACCCCCTTGAGGGGTAAAACTTCGACTCCGATCCAATTTATTAAGCGGAGTTTGGGTTAATAGCCATATTGATTAAAGACCCAAGCTTGCTTATCCGCCAAGCCCAAAGACCAGACTGAGCTGATAGACAACCGTTGATAGCAACATCGCAAAAGCGGTATTGAAGGCCATTGAAAAAGCGCCCCATTTCCAGGAGCCGGCCTCCCTGACTATACAGACCACGGTTACAAAACATGGCGAATAGAACATGATGAAAAGGATAAGACTTAAGGCCTTGGCCCGATTCCAGCTCGGATCAGCGGCCAGAGTTCTGGACAGTGAATCGCCCTCTTCAAGGGCAACCTCGCCAAGAGAGTAGGCGGTACCCAGGGTTGAGATAACGACCTCCTTGGCGGCAAAACCACCAACCAGGGCGATGTTGGTCCGCCAGTCAAAGCCGGCCAGCCAGCTGACCTTTTCCAGAGAACTGCCCACCCGACCAGCCCAGGAATGAAGCAGGGCCTTTTCCGCTTCAACCGCATTGATCCTGACCAGCTTCGCCCGGAACTCAGCAGGGATATCATCGCGACCCTCCGCAAAGGAACGGCCATTCACCGCCTCGTAAACCGCGATGATCTCCTGGCGCTGGTCGCTAAAGACCTCTCTTTCCGAATCGGGTAAGCCCGGGAAGGTCATCATCGCCCAGATCAGGATCGAGGCCCCGAGAATAACGG
>CBDVDF010000255.1:0-3807 GCA_965372675.1 uncultured Desulfobacterales bacterium | reverse complement strand
GGATCCCCGGCATGCCTTCTTTTGTTTGTATCTCAGTACGTGATATTAATTCAGTTTAGTGAACTCAACCCGTCTATTAAGCTTCTGGTTTGCCGGACTATTATTAGGTAATCTGGGCTTCTTCTGGCCATGATAAGCCAGTTTTAGACGGGCCGGGGCAATCCCGAACTCTGCCGCCAAGTACTTCTGCACGTTATTCGCCCTCTGCTTGGAGAGTTCATAATTTTTGCTGGCATCACCAAGATTGTCAGTATGCCCGCCAATCTCATAGCCACGACCACCACTCACGTCCTTGCGGTTCATGGCCTGACCAACCACCACTCCCAGAACATCCTTGGCTTCCTGGGAAAGAGTGGCGGTTTTTTTATAAAAAGGCACCTGTAAACGCATAATAGGCGCCTCGGCGTAGACAACTGCAACCTTTGGCTTAACCACAGCCTTCGGCTCCGGTTTTTTGCTGCCGGCCGCCACTGTCGGAGCAGGGGCAGGCGGCGGCGAAGCCACAACCGTGCCGGTCAACTCGCCAAGCTTGGTCCGGGCCTCTTGCAGGGAAGCCTTGGCCCGACCATCAGCAGGTTGGTGGCGCAAGCCCTGCTGATAGTAGTTGACCGCCTCCTTGTAATTCTTAGTGAGCATCTGGATATCACCAATACTGAAATATGCCTTGGCGAAGCCGGGATCGATCGAGATCGCCTTTTTATAACTCAGGACAGCGTCTTCATATTTGCGTAATCGCTCAGATGAATAGCCATCCTGATATATGATAGCCACATCATTGGGGCAGACCTTAATCGCATCAACGATCATCGCTTTCTTCTTGATCAGGCTGCGCTCCTTGCGAATAGACACCTCAAGGGCTTTACAGTCTGCCGCCTCCGCCATGCTGACGAGCGGCCCGATCGCCAACAGAACAAGAACGATCAGCAATGAACCGTAAAATCTGGTTGTTTTAGTCATTTTTCCGGCGCTTCAACATTTTAACAAGACTGATCCGCAGCCGGTCAATTGACCTGGCCAGGGTTTCAACCTCATCTTTCATCTTCGTTGACATAAGACTCTTGTCAAGATTACGACCAACACTGACCTCCTGGGTCCTGCTGCTCAACTCCATTAACGGCTTAACGATACGAATATCGAGGAACAGGTAGATGCTCAGCAGACCGAGCAACATGATCGAAGCACCGCCACCAAAGAGAATGGCGGCCTGCAACCTGGCCGCAGCATAGGCCGGCGCCAGTGGGACATAGACCATATAAGCGGCAAATATGTCCCCGGATTTAAAGTTCTTGTCAAAACCGCCGGTGCCGTATAACTCAATCAGATCTTTGGGCGCAGTAACCGGATCCCGGTGGCAACTCAGGCAACTCTCCCCGGCCATTTTGATCGGCTTTGACCGGTAATAGAAGGGCTCTCCCTGCCCGGTCGGCACCGCTGAACCTTTTTTATTCAGCCAGACTTCACCGGAAAGCTCACGCTTCTTCTCTGTCTTAAAGCGTTTGATGATCGACTCTTCAAAGAGGTTGGCCTTGTTGGGTGGATGATGCGGAACAAGCGAGGCCTGTTTGAACTTGAAGCCGGTCAGAGATTCTTCATTGACCAGATCAAGAATTCGCCGGGTAATACCGAAGCCGGACTGCAATTCAGGATAGAAGCGGTCCCTTTCAACCAGCGCGTTGATCAACGGCCGCTGATCTTTCATAAAGTAGGCCCGGCCGGCCTTAACATAGGCCTCCATCATTCTGGCCTTGGTGTCCGCTTCCTTCATTGAGTTCTGCTTACTGAAAGTGTAAGCCCCATACCCGATCCCTATCAGGGCAACTACCCCAAGTATAGCCAGCATGAGCGTGAACTTGGCCCTAATACCAAGGCTTTTCTGTAAACTTTTAAAGGCCATTTACTCTTCCCCTCCTGTCAGTCGTTACGTTATCCGCAAAATCTGCAATAAAAATACCACAGACCAATAAAATGAGACTAGTTTAGCACCGCATCTTTGTCAAGAATCTAACGTCTGAACACCACGATAATATTAATATTTTTATTGATTATATACTTCGTAGGCCTCGGATTTTTTTTCTGCCGGCGGTTCGGCTTTCGGCATGCTCAGAGTCACAGTCGTCCCCCGATCCTTTTCACTCTGCAGCTTGATACCGCAATTCATCTGGGCCAGCATCTTCTTGGAGATGACCAGGCCAAGCCCCGTTCCATGAGGTTTGGTGGTATAGAAAGGTTTGAAAGCATTCTCGACCATTTCCTCCGACATCCCGCAACCGTTGTCGATCACCGACAGATAGACCTTCTCTCCCATGGCCTCTCCCCTGATCTTTAAACTTGGTTCTTTGCTGCAATCCAAAGCATCAAGGGCATTGGCCAGAATGTTCATCGAAACGTGCTGCAGAGCTCTCGTATCAACCGTAACCCATCGTCCTTCCGGCAACACATCGATTGAGATATCTATCTTTTTCTTTTTGATATCGGCACCCAGCAGCAGGGTCAGACTCCGAAAAAAATCTTCAAGATCAACCCTTACCGTCTTCGGTTTTTCGAACATATTAAAGTTTTTGAACGACTTGAGAAGCGATTCCATTTTCGCCGCATCATCGAACATCCGGTCCATATCGACCTTGATCTCCTCTTTCGAGAATTTCTCAAGATTGTTCTTCAGAACGGTCAGGGCCATCTTGATGGAATTAAGCGGATTACCGATCTCATGCCGGATCCCGGAGAAAACATAACTTATATTGTTCATCATTTCCGAGGCCTCATCGATGGCCTCAAGACGGCTCTGGTCGGTAACATCGCTGATAATGACCGAGACGTACTGGTTGGTGCCATCCATCCGGCAGACCATGAAAGCAAACGACCGATGATCACAATTGATCATCGATTTATCACTGCAGGTAACGTCGGCATTTTTGACCTGGGCAAGCTCATTGACCATCATCGCAGTCAATTCCTCGTAATCAGATGAGCCCTGAATGAACTCACAGACCTTCTCGGCATGCTTGTTACAAAAAAAGACCTGCCGGTTAACCTGGTCCAGAATGATCACGCCGCTATCAATTTTGTTCAAGGCATCGTAAAATATTTTTTCTTTGATCGTCACATTTTCAGAGTTCATAACCAACCTTTGCCGAAATATTTTTCTCCTGCCCCAGACTCTTCCAGAAAAAAAGACCGACGTTTGCTCAATATCTGCCGAATAGCCAAACAGGGTGTTTTATATTTTTTTATTATAACAAAATTCTACAATTTTTTCAGTGAGTTATATCAATCCGGCTTTAGTTGGCTAAAGCCGGATTTTGTCAATTCAGGTCTGACCTTTCAAGCAGACCCATTAAACAACGCTGAAAGTTTTCTGATCAACGAAACCGACGGTTTATCTCGAAACACCCCTGTTTCCGGGCCTGAGAGACGATCAATTCCCCGCAAGAAAACATAAAAAACACCCCCGAAATCATTTTCATAACTGTAGCCCGGCAAGCGGAGAGTCAAATAGCGATGCAGGGCCACCGTAGAGATCAGATACTGCCGATAGTATTGCTCCCGGACCATTGCCGCCCGTAAATTATCAACCGCATAGTCCTCAAGACGCTCCCCCAGAAAATTTGATTTCCAGTCAACTATATAGAATTTCCCCTGATGATGGAAAACAAGATCTATATATCCTTTCATAAAACCACGGAGCTTGCCCCCCGACCAGCCGCCAGCCGGCCATTCGGTAAGTATCTGATCGATCCCGGCAGGATCAAAGTCCTGCAATGGAAAATAAAACTCCAGCTCCGTCAACCGGTCCCCGGGACCAACCCC
>CBDVDF010000254.1:0-3812 GCA_965372675.1 uncultured Desulfobacterales bacterium | reverse complement strand
GGTAAATCTGGGAGCCGGGACCAAGATGGCCAACCTGCGTTTTGTGGGCGGCAATGTCAGTGTCAGGACTGAAGAGGGTCCGGTTGATACCGGCTTGCGGAAATTAGGGGCGATTCTCGGTGATCAGGTCCAGACCGGTTGTAATTCGGTGACCAATCCCGGTACCCTGATCGGCCGCAGGTCATTCCTGCTTCCCAATACCACCGCACCTTCCGGTTACCATCCGGAAAATACGATGATCCGTGGTTAGCCGGTAGTGTTGATATTCAGGTAATTATAAATGCCCAGGAAGAACTCGGCGATGATGCCCAGGGTCAGGTAGATCCTGGCCATTCTAGGCCAGCTGATATCCTCCCCGGTGGTTTTGCGGTAAAATGATGCACCGATCAGGATGGTGCCGATCAGGAAAGGCGCTACGGTCAGCAGATGCAGAGCGGTGTTAATCATGGTTGCAGCCGGTTGGCCGGGAAAGTAGCGCAGGCTGCAGAGCAGGTAAACCGCGGTCATGACAACCAGGGATATTTTATCGCCGATCTTTTCCATAGAAAAAATAATTTACCGATCAAAAGGATAAAGGAGCTGCAACCATGATCTACCGCTGACGGTTGATTATGGACAAGGTAGCTCATTTACAATGGATTTTAAAGATGAACCTGCTTAGAGGATTATATTTCCCGGCAACGGGCCTGAACAAGGAACTGTTCCGCAGCCTGCGTGGCCTGTTTGACCGGATAGATTTTTATCTGGTCAGCGAAGAGGAGCCGGAGGATCGCGGCAAGGGTGCTGGTGCTGACGGCTGGCAAGGAAAGGCCGTGCTGCCGCTGGCTGATGATCAGCAGCGCTTTATGGCCATGGTCAAGGATGTCCGGACCCATGCCGGTGAGTATTATGAAGGTTGTCTGGCCGGCCTGTCAGACCGAAGTCAGGTGGATCCGTCCGAATCTTCGGTCTGGAAACTGGTTGCCAGCCTGCATGGTGAGGCGGCTGAGCCGGACCAAGACCCGGCCCTGGTCGAAAAACAGTGGCAGGCCCGTCTGCTTCTGAAGTTGGCCGAGATCGTCGCTGCAGAGCAGGAGGAGATCGACAGGGGATTGGCGAATTTCAGGCAGAAAGAAGAGGCACTTTTCAGCAGTCTCAAGGGAGAGCTGGAAGGGTCGGCAGAGGTTGCCGGGGTTTTTGCTGTTTCTGGGCCAGATACGGGAAGCAGGGCGGACCCGACCAGGGCCAAACACCTATTGGCGGCCTGGGGGGTGTTTCTTGCCAGTGATCCTCGCCGGCATGATTTCTTGTTTACTGATAATGAAGATGCTGCTGCCGCTCTTTTCAATACCTGGGAGGAGCTTTGCCAGGATCCGCCGCAGTTGCTGACAGAACTGGCAGTTCCGGGCCCCGGATCGGATTCTGGCCCTGAGCCAGCCGGCTTGGCAATTGCAGGGGCTTTGAACGCCCTGTTGGCCGGTGAGGGAGCCGATGATCCAGGGGAATTGGCCGCCGCCGCGGCAGAATGGCAGAAACAGTCGACAGCGGCCGGTGGCGACCAGGGGATACTTGCAGTCTATCTTCTCCAAGGGGTGGCCTTGGAGAAGTTGTGGCCTCGGGTCAGCGGTATGAAGGTCCTTGATGAAAAGTCCTTCGGCGACCGGTTGCTGGTCGGGGTGTTGCGGCCCACGTCCTGACAGGAAAAGCTATTTGTAAGGGTTGACGGTCAGGACCGGGCATGGTGATGTTTTCACCACCTTTTCGGCGACGCTGCCGAAAAGGACCTTCTCCAAGCCCTTATAACCATGGGTGCCCATAACGATCATTGATATATTGTTCTTGGCTGCGTAATCGGTGATCTCTTCGGCAACATCGCCTTTAATTACTGTAGATGTGCAGGTCTTGTCGGCGCCGAGGTTCTCGGCCAGAAAACTTTCCATCTTTTTTTCGGCGCTCTGGAGCATCTCTTCTTCAAACTGGGCGATCGGCATGTGCGGTACGAAGAAGCCCGAATAATCTTCAAAGCTCTGGACCACGAAGACTATACAGAGTTCTGAACCAAGCTTTTCGGCAATATCAGCGGCGGCCTCGAGGACCTTCGGAGAGTTTTCTGAGAAATCTATGGGAACCAGGACCTTTTTGAATTCGAGCATTATATTCTCCTCCCTGTTGGTTGATCTTGAAACTTCCTTATAACTTACGTTATCAAAAATAAAAAAGGCTTGTCAAGAAGACCCCATTTTCTTGATAGAAAATAAGAGAAGCGAACGGACCCAGATGGAAAACAGTTTGATATCGACAGATATGGACGAGGTGTTCGGACCGGCAGGAATTCTGGCCGCCCAACTCCCCGCTTATGAGTTCCGATCCGGCCAGTTGCAGCTGGCTGAAAAGGTGATGAAGGGCCTGACCGCGTCAGCGGCTCAGAGGGGTGGGGCGCCGGCCCTGCTGGCGGCGGAAGCCGGCACCGGCATTGGCAAGACCCTGGCCTATCTGGTCCCGGCTGCTCTCTCCGGTCGCCGGGTCGTGGTTTCGACCGGCACCCTGAATCTCCAGGACCAGATTCTCGAGAAAGAGATTCCTTTTATAAAAAAGTATATTGCTCCGGATCTCTCGGCGATCTGCGTCAAGGGAAGGCAGAACTACCTCTGTCTTTATCGCTGGCACCAAGTGGCGGCCGCCCCGCAGAAAAAGTTTTTCGGACTTGGCGGGGAGTTGGCGGCTATCACTGAATGGCTGGGGGAGACCTCCACCGGTGACCGGGCTGAACTGGCCTGGCTGGCTGATGATTCGCCGTTGTGGAGTACTATAAGTTCAACCGCCTCGCAATGCCTCGGCAGCAACTGCCCCGATTGGTCGGCCTGTTTCATCAATCGGCTGCGCCGGCAGGCGGCCCGCAGCCAAGTGCTGGTTGTCAACCATCATCTCTTCTTCTCCGACTTGGCCCTGCGCCGTTTCGGCAATGCCGAGGTCCTGCCCCGTTACGAGGCGGTGATCTTTGATGAAGCGCACCATATTGAGGAGATAGCTACTCGTTATTTCGGCATCTCGGTCAGTCATTACCAGATCATTGATCTGGTCCGCGATCTGGATGCTTTGGCCGAAGCTGAGTTGCCGGTCCGCTCCCGAGAAAAGACCATCCAGCTGTCAGGGGCCCTGGCTTCGGAGGCTGACCGGCTGGCAGCGCTCCTGTCCGGTCAGACCGGCCGCTTCGACCTGCATGAGACGGTTAAGCGGTTGCCGGAATGGCCGCTGCTGCTCGAGGAGATCGATAATCGTTTCACCAGTCTGGCAGCTCATCTGGATAGCCTGCAGACCACCGGGGAGATCTGGGCCGGGCTCCTTGGCCGCTGTCTGGAGTCGCAGAGCAATCTGCGGCAGATCACCGGGGAAGATGCTGACAGTACGATGATCTACTGGCTGGAGCGACGCCAGAAAACGCTGGTTTTGTCCGCTTCACCGATCCAGGTAGCCGAAGAACTCCAGGAATATCTGTACAGTCAGGTGTCGAGCGCCGTTTTTACCTCTGCCACCCTCAAGACCGGCGATAGCTTCAGCTTTTTCCTCGAAAGACTTGGTTTGCCGCCCGACACTGAAACAATGACTCTGCCCAGCCCTTTTGATTACCAGCACCGGACCATGCTCTATGTGCCGGACCGTCATTTCCCGCTGCCCGGCACCGAGCATTTTGCCGATGAAGTGGTGGAACTGATCCGCAGTCTGATTCAGATGTCCAGCGGCAGGGCTCTGGTCTTGTTCACCAGTCTTGCCGCCATGCACGATGCCGGCGACTATCTGCGGGACAGACTTGCCTTCCCAGTCCTGATTCAGGG
>CBDVDF010000253.1:0-3830 GCA_965372675.1 uncultured Desulfobacterales bacterium | reverse complement strand
GAACTCCCGGTGGCTCAAACCGCCGGGCAGAGGTTTTGCCACCCCTTTACTGCTGGGTTGAACCGAGCCCTGTTCCCCGCCCAAAAATCCTTTTACAACCACCTGGTTGATCTCCGGGCTCAGAAAATACTGGCCGCCGTTAACATGCTCAACGGCAGCCACCAGGCTGTCAACCGGGGCTGATTTAAGTACGTAACCCATGGCACCGTTGTTCAAGGCCCGATGTACGTAAGAGACCTGGTCATGCATGGTGAAGAAAATAACTTTGGCCTGCGGCGCCACCTCCAGAAAGAGGGGACAAAGGTCAAGTCCGCTGATCTCTGGCAGAGTGATATCTAGGATGATCACATCCGGCTGCAGATCACGAACCAGGTCAACAGCTTTTTCCCCGGAGTGATCCTCTCCGATCACCGACATTTCTTCATCCTTACCAAAAAGCTGTTTAACCGCTTCCAAGACCAGTGGATGATCTTCGACAACTACTATGCGAGTCACACTCATCGTTCGTCACCCCCCCAAACCTAACAAAAAGACCAGAACACCTCTTCCTGAAAAAACCCAATGGATTCTATCAGAAACCAGACGCCCAAGCTACAGGGTTCTCCTCGTCCAGGATCCATTCTCCGGCGAGAAGATCATTAACCTTCCTTGAATCTGTTGTAACATGCGGCGATCCGAGATGATTCCATCTCAAGGCTCAAAAAAGCCTCTTCCCCCCCGGCAAGATCGCCTGATCTACCGATCTCCTCAAGAGCAGCAGCAATTTCCATTAGCGGTCCGGCGGTAAGGACTGCCGCGCCACCCTTTATGGAATGAGCTTCTTTGCGAAGATCCTCCGGGTCGGAAGCGTCAAGCGCTTTAACTATATTCTTTTTCTGCTCGTCAAGAAGCTTAAGAAAATCACCTATCAGTTCAAGTACAACATCCCGGTCCCCGTTAAACATCCGCAGGCAGTTCTCGAGGTCGATCGGTGCTACGGGCTGATCTTGATCCGACTGGCTGATTGTCATAACAATTAATTGATCCTTCTGGTAATTATAAAACGACCTTAAATCAAAGAAAAAGAAATATCAAACAATAATCCCCTTAACGGGCCTTCAGCACTACACCCAGTAACCTCGTTGTCATCAGACAAACCTGCCCTGCAAGAGACATATCATCCTCTTTGTGCAAGATTTCTTTGAATAATAACCAGTTATATGATTTAAATAGAGAACTATCTGTATAAACATCGGTATTTAAAGAGCAGAACAGTCGACTTAATGAAACCTTTAAAAAGGGGGAGGTTTCCGGGTTGGGGGAATTTTTCGTGAAAAATCCTTTCCGTGACAAGGCAAAGTTCGCTGCAGGGCCAATAGTTCTGGTCTGCTTATTGTTTCTGGCAGCGTTCACCACCTCTTCGGCCCTTGCCAGACTATCAGGGCCAGCAACCATAGCTCCACCCGTATTGATCAAAAAGGGTCTGGAAGAATACCATCTAAGCAGACATCTGGACATTCTTGAAGACCATGACGGCACCCTCACTTTTGATCAGGTAAGAACGGAGCCGGCCGCCTCAGAATTCTTCGCCAACCAGGCCCTAAACCCCACCTTCGGCTTTACTTCGTCAGCCTACTGGGTCCGCTTTTCAATCGACGACGACCTGGATTCTGCCGAACATTGGTTGCTGGAGATCATTTACCCCCTTTTCGACCACATCAGTATCTATCTGCCCCAAACCGATGGCACTTATCTGGAGAAAACCGCCGGAGATCTACGTCCATTTGCCGAAAGAGAGATCAAGAACCGTTATTTCATTTTCGAACTGCCTGAACAGTTGAACGAGAAGACCCCGATCTATGTCAGATTCAAGACCGAGAGTTCGATGAACATCCTGATGACGGTCTGGTCACAAAAGGCTTTCATCGAGAGAGACCACCACGCCCAGTTCGGCCTGGGGCTTTTCTACGGTTTCATCATGGTTATGATCCTCTACAGTTTCCTGATGCTGATCATCCTGCGCGACATCAATTATTTTTATTACCTGTTCTTCATAGTCAATTTCGGCCTCTATCAAGTCACCATCTTCGGAACCGGTTTTGAGTACTTCTGGCCAAAGCTGGTCTGGTGGAATAACTATTCGGTACCGATATACGTCACCTTTTCCGCGTTGGGAGTAATTCTGTTTACCAGGTCATTTCTGCTTATCAGGGAACATTCCCCCTATTTCGACCGCCTCCTGATCACAATGGCCACCCTCTGTGTTCTACCGGTCTTCGCCGCTCTGGGCGGATTTTATCCACTAGCGATCAAGTCCGCGGTATTCCTTGTCATCATCCAGATGCCGATTTGTTTGGCCGCCGGCATCATCTGCCACCGAAGAGGTTTCCGCCCAGCCCGTTACTTTCTGCTGGCCTGGTCGGTTTTCTTCTTCGGGGTTTCAATAAGTGCCCTGCGAGCCCTCGGTATTCTGCCGGCAAACATCATTACCCTTTCCAGCCCCCAATACGGATCCTCCCTGACCATGATCCTGCTGGCCCTGGCCCTGGCCGACCGGGTAAATGTCATGAAGGCCCAGACCGCCAAAGCTGAAGAGCAATACCAGACCATCTTCGAGAACGCCAACGAGGGTATCTTCCGTTCCACAACTAACGGCAATATAATCATGGCCAACCAGGCCCTGGCCGATATCTTCGGCTATTCTTCCCCGGAAGAAATGGTCCATGAAGACCCCGACATCGATGAGATGTACGTTTATCAGACCCAAAGGAGAAAGCTGCTCCTGAGCCTTGAAAAGCAGGGATCTGTTGCCGGCTTCGAGGCCCAGATGTACATGCGGAACGGTCAGATCATCGATGTCTCGATCAACTCCTACGTCACCCGTGATGAAAAAGGTAATATCCTCTATCTGGACGGGATGCTGGCCGATATCACCGGCAGGAAGAAAACCGAAGAGATGCGGATCGCCAGAGATGCGGCCGAATCGGCCAATCAGGCCAAAAGCGAATTCCTCGCCAATATGAGCCACGAGATCCGCACCCCGATGAACGGCATCATCGGCATGACCGGACTGCTCCTGGAAACCGAGCAGAAACCGGAGCAACTGGAATTTACCGAGACTATCCGGACCAGTGCCGATGCCCTGCTGGCCATCATCAACGACATCCTCGATTTCTCCAAGATCGAGGCCGGCAAACTAGATCTTGAAGAACTTAATTTCGATCTGCGCCATACCCTGGAAGACACCAGCGACATCATCGCCCTGCGGGCCCAACAAAAAGCCCTCGAATTCATCTGCCAGGTGGACCCCGAGGTCCCCTCACTACTGATCGGTGACCCGGGAAGACTCCGGCAGATGGTCATCAACCTGGCGACCAACGCCATAAAATTCACCGAGAAAGGCGAGGTCTCCATTCTGGTCTCTCTGTTGGAAGACCTGGGCCCGGAGATCGTCCTGCGCTTTACGGTCAGGGACACCGGCGTCGGTATCCCGAAAGAGTTGCACCCCTCGCTCTTTGCCCCTTTCACCCAGGCAGACAGCTCTACGACCAGGAGATTCGGCGGCACCGGTCTGGGCCTCTCCATTTGCAAACAACTGGCGGAAAAGATGGGTGGCGAGATCGGGGTTGAAAGCGATCCCGGCAAGGGATCCACCTTCTGGTTCACGGCCAGGCTGCGCAAACAGCTTCATGCTACCGCCGGAGAAGAAGGCGATGCCCAAAGTTTCCCGGACCTTTCCAATTGCCGGATACTGGCAGTCGACGACAACGCCACCAACCGTTTTTATCTGCGTAAGGTGACCGAGAGTTGGGGATGCAGGGATTTTGCCGAAGCAGCCGACGGCCAGACTG
>CBDVDF010000252.1:0-3837 GCA_965372675.1 uncultured Desulfobacterales bacterium | reverse complement strand
GTTGATTATGAGTAAACCGGCAAAAATCCTGGCTCTGGAGCCTTATTACGGTGGCTCCCATAAGAGTTTCCTGGATGGTCTGGCGGCACTTTTTCCTGATACCATCGATCTGATAACCCTGCCGGCCCGTAAATGGAAATGGCGGATGCGTCTCTCCGGGCCCTGGCTGGCGGCAGAGTTAGCCAAGGTGGCCGAGCCGGAACAATACAGCTGTTTGCTCTGTTCCACTTTCGTGGATGTCGCTTCTCTGAAGGGACTGGCTCCTGGATGGGCGGCCCGGCTACCGGTCTGCACCTATTTTCATGAAAACCAGTTCGCTTACCCGGTCCAAGTCGAGAATGAACGTGATTTCCACTTCGCCCTGACCAACGTCACCACTGCCCTGGCTTCTGACCGGTTGGCCTTTAACTCGCAGTATAATCTGGATTCTTTCCTCACCGGCTGCCGTCAGTTACTGAAAAAGTCTTACGACATGCAGCTGGCCGATCTCGAGCAGATTGTTCGGGCGAAGGCGCTGGTGATCAACCCCGGCCAGGATTTCAGTCAGATCGATCTCCAGGACCAACAGCCGGCAGGAGAGGGTGGCCCGCCGGTAATCGTCTGGAACCATCGTTGGGAGCATGACAAAAACCCCGAGCAGTTCTTCCAGGCCCTGTTCGAACTTGATCGGCAAGGGGTGGATTTCAGACTGATCGTCCTGGGGGAGTCCTTTCGAGCACAGCCGCAGATCTTTGTCGAGGCCCAAAAACGTTTGGCCGCAAGGATCATCAGATTTGGCTATGCGGAGAGCAGAGAGGAATATGTCAGATGTTTACGGCAGGGCGACCTGGTCATTTCAACGGCCGGCCACGAATTTTTCGGTATCTCGGTCATTGAAGCGGTCCGGGCCGGATGCCGGCCCTTGTTGCCGAGGCGTCTTTCTTATCCCGAACTGTTTCCCGGTCAATATCTCTATAAGGATGATGAGTTAGCCGATAGAATAATAGAAAGCCTTGCTAGGGGACGCTTGTCGAAAACAGAGGCCATTGAGCTGACCGATGAATATTCCTGGCAGGCCCTGACCAACGCTTACCGGGATTGGCTTGGCCTTGATCGAGTAGTTTGTTAAGCGAAGTTATTGTCGAGAAATTCACATTCCGAGGGTGAAAGATCAAAACGGATCTCCGCATCCCTTAGCAGCTGTTCTCGTCTCTTCTCCGGGTGCTCACTGAGCATTTCACTCATCCATTTCAATGCTTTTCTGACCTTGTCGCCCTGTGGCTGGATATCTCCGGTGCCCATTTATCCTCTCCTGTTATTCAAGCAGCTAAAACAGATCTTCTAAGTGACAACTTAACTTCACCCGGCTAATAGCCGTGCAGTGTTTTAAATCGTAACCATCATTAACTTTAGGCACTTATACCCTCAAGGGGCACCTGGTAACTTATAACTTTAGGCACTTTCTTCTTTACCTTACCGGTTTCAAAATAATTCCGCCCAAAGGTGGAATTGAGACCAGGACATGCTGGGCGGCCTGGCCATGTGGTTCGGCAAAAGCCACCTTTTCTTCAGGATTGACCATGCCGCTACCGCCGAATTTTTTACTGTCGCTCGATAGTATCTCTTTGTAGTTAACCATTTCAGGAACCCCAACTTTATAGTCGTGGATGACGTTGGGAGTGAAATTAAGCAGGCAGACGAGATGATCGGCCGGATCCTTGCTGAATCTGGCGTAGGAAATAACGCTGTTGTCAATGTCATTGAAGTCCATCCAGCGGAAGCCGTCCTGCTCGAAGTCCACCTCCCATAAAGCCTTGCTATCGGTATAAAATCGGTTCAGGTGGCTGACATATTCCTGGAGTTGCTGGTGCAGTTCTTCCTGTTCGGTCAGATGCCAGTCGAGGCTGGTCTTGCAGTACCATTCCGATATCTGGCCAAACTCCCCGCCCATGAATAGCAGCTTTTTGCCGGGATGGGTCCAGAGGAAAAAATAGAGGAGCCGCAGGTTGGCGAATTGCTGCCATTGGTTGCCGGGCATCTTGCTGAGCAGGGAACCCTTGCCGTGTACGACTTCATCGTGGGAAAGGGGCAGGATGAAATTCTCGGTAAAGGCGTAGAGCAGTGAGAAAGTAAGGGCATTGTGGTGATATTTGCGAAATACCGGGTCTCGGTGGAAGTACTGGAGCATGTCGTTCATCCAGCCCATGTTCCATTTGAACCCGAAACCAAGGCCGCCGTTGTCGGCCGGCTTCGATACCCCGAAGAAACTGGTCGATTCTTCGGCGGTCATCAGGGCATGGGGAAATTCCTGGTAAACGATACTGTTAAGGTGACGGAGGAACTCTATGGCCTCGATGTTCTCTTTTTCTCCGTATTGGTTGGGCAGCCATTCTCCCGCCTGGCGGCCATAGTCCAGGTAGAGCATAGAGGCGACTGCATCGACCCGCAAGCCATCGATATGGAACTTATCGAGCCAGAAGAGGGCGTTGGCGATCAGGAAGTTGCTCACTTCCGGGCGCCCGTAATTGAAGGTGTTGGTGCCCCATTCAGGTTGGATGCCACGGCGGGGGTCTTCATGTTCGTACAGGGCGGTACCGTCGAAAGAGTTCAGGCTGTGACCATCGGTGGGGAAATGGGATGGAACCCAGTCGAGAATGACGCCGATGCCGTTCTGGTGGCAGGTGTCGACCAGGTGCATGAAATCCTGGGGGGTGCCGTGGCGGCTGGTCGTCGAATAATATCCGGTGCATTGATAGCCCCAGGATTCATCCAGCGGGTGTTCCATTATCGGTAGCAGTTCGATATGGGTGAAGCCCATTTCCTTGACGTAAGGGACCAGATAATCGGCCAGTTCACGGTAGGTGAGGAATCGGTCCGGTTCGCCGGGGTCGCGTCGCCATGAACCGAGGTGGACTTCATAAACCGACATCGCTGATTCGTAGGGGTTTTTTTTCTCTCTGGCTTCTAGCCACTCTTTATCCTTCCATTGGTAGCCTTCCAGATCCCAGACCACCGAGGCTGATTTGGGTCGCAGTTCACCGAACAACTGGTAAGGGTCCGATTTTTCCAGGGTTGACATATTCCCGGCTCTGATCTCGAATTTGTAAACTTCTCCCTGTTTAAGGCCGGGGATGAACAGCTCCCAGATCCCGGAACGGTCCAGAGCTCGCATCTGGTGGACCCGGCCATCCCAGGTATTGAAGTCCCCGATCACACTGACCCGGCGGGCATTGGGCGCCCAGACCCGGAACATGACCCCCGGAATCCCATCAATGGTTTCCAAGTGGGCACCGAGCTTTTCGTAGATTCGGTAATGGGTGCCGTTGTTGAAGAGATAGCGGTCATCCTCTCCTAACTGGGGCAGGGTCCGGTAAGGATCGTCGAAGCGATGGGATGTGTCGTTATAAAAAGTTGCTTCCAGCGCGTAGGGAAAGGGCTCGTCCCGGGGGACGGTGACCTCAAAAAGCCCTTCTTCCCTTGTTTTGTTCATATCGATCATCTCACCGTCGACCACCAGCTTCACGGTTTTGGCATGGGGCTGAAAGGTCCGAATGATCGATTTGGCTGGTTTTTTACTGATCAGATGAAAACCGAGGACCCGGAAGGGGTCATGGCAATCAGAGCGGATAATGTCATCGATGATCAGTTCTATTTCTTTTTCCATTTTCTCTGCTCCCCGGGGAGTTGTTCGGCCCGGGTTCTCTGTCTGCAGACCGGGTGCCGGTCTTCTGGGTTGGTATTACGGGGCAATGCCCGAGCGTTTTACGAGTATCTTTTAAAGGATATCACAATGTATAGGACGAGAGAAATTTTTTCCCGTCAAAATATGGGAAATGTTATTATGATACAGTTGTTTTT
>CBDVDF010000251.1:0-3842 GCA_965372675.1 uncultured Desulfobacterales bacterium | reverse complement strand
AAAGATGTCAGACAAGATAATTTTTTGTAAGAACTGTCTATATTTTGAGCACATCAATTAAACGATGAATTGAATGTCTTAGTTAGTTGTAGGAAAGCAAGTTATTCAAAAAGGCACCGTGCTTCAGGCATGGTGCCTTTTTTTGTCTTGCCATAGTACCCACAATCAGTTGCGTGCCTGATTGAGATCAAATTGTCGTGGAGGAAATTTCTTGATAATCATTGATCAGCTGTGAAAGACTGCAATGTATGGTGCTGCAAGTTGCTTTACTATTTGACGGGAGGGTTCAAGATGAAATGGTTTAGATCTAAAAAATGGTTGGTCTTTTGCTTCTGCTTTTTTCTGGTCATTGGTCAAGGGTCTCTGCTTTGGGCCCAACCGGAAACGGAAGAAGAGGAGGAAGTTCTGCAGGCCCGACCGAATCCAATGGATAAGACCTCTTCACAGTTTCGCCCGAATCCGATGGAAAAGACTACCTTAAAGGACCGGACCGGGATCTCTGTAAAAGGTACTGCACCGGCCAATTGGGACCCATCCGAAAAAACCCCTTCTATGCAAAAAGGCCAACTGGTTCCAAAGGTTGGTAAAGTTGTAAAGGGTAGGGAAGGAGTCGCTGTAAAAGGCGGTGCTCCGGTTAGCTGGGATCCTTTCGACAAGAATCCTGCCAGGCAAAAAAACCAACTGGTCCCTCAGGCAGGGCAGAGCATGTCAATTAAAGTGCAGTCCGGTGTGGGTAGCGGTCAGGCAGCTCAACCTGGTGCAGTCATGGAAGTAGTGAAATAAGAGGGAGGAATAGATAGTTATATGTTTCTCTGGAAAGTTTGCCAATTATTCCATGTTGGCTGAACAGGGGATAGTGGCAAGTCAGCCCTCCAAGCTCATAGTAGTAAATAAAAAGCCCCGGCAGTTTATTGCTGCCGGGGCTTTTGCTGTTGGTACTGGAAGTTATCAGTATTTGGTCAGGATATAGATGATATGGACCCCGACTCCCGAGATACCAGCCCCGACGTAGCGCAGGATGGCATGCCCCTTGGCCGTCTTGTTGGCAAAGATGCCGATCAGTACACCGGCGATATGGAGTCCCGCCGTACCCAGCAGAAAACCCATGGCATAGATGATCGGCTTGACGATGCTCGGCATTTCGGTGCCGTGGGCATGACCGTGGAACATGGCGAAGAAACCGACCCCGATCATGGCCCAGACCGGCGGCAGCTTTTTCTCCAGGGCCAGTGAGATTCCGAGGATCAGTACCGAGAGGGCGATCCCGTATTCAACCATCGGCAGGCCGATAGCCTTGATGCCGATGAAAGCGCCGATGGCCATTACCGTAACAAAGGTAGAGGGCACGGTCCAGATCGCTCGACCACCGATCTGCGAACTGAGGATGCCGACGCTGATCATCGCCAGAAAATGGTCGAAACCGAGGACCGGATGGGTCAGCCCGGAAAGGAAACCTCCTTCACCACCGACCGTATGGGCCTGGGCCAGAGCAGGTATGAGCAGGGCTGCGGCCAGTATAGTAACTATTTTGCCCATCATCAGTCTCCTTCAAATTCGGTTAGGGAAAAAATGGCATAGCCCTTGTCTTTCAGTTTTGCTTCGCCGCCGACATCCGGCAGGTTGACGATGAAGGCTATTTCGACCACTTCGCCGCCAAGTTTCTCGATCAGGGCCGCAGCCGCCAGAGCAGTGCCGCCGGTGGCCAGCAGGTCATCTACCAGCAGCACCTTGGTGCCGGCCGGGAAAGCGTCCTTGTGGATCTCGATGATATCGGTGCCGTATTCAAGGGCGTATTCCTGGGAGATGACCTCGGCCGGCAGCTTACCTTTTTTGCGGATCGGTACGAAACCCTTGCCGAGGGTGTAGGAAAGGGCGCCGCCCATGATAAAGCCCCGGGCCTCGATCCCGACGATCACGTCATATTCGATCTCGCCGCTCAGGTAGCGCTGGGTCAGGCTGTCGATCGTCAACCGGAAACCGACCGGGTCCTGGATGAGGGTGGTAATATCCCGGAACATTATCCCTTTCTTCGGGTAATCCGGTATGGATCTGATCTTTGATTTTATCGGCATTTTTTTCTCCTTATATTGTCAGTCTGAACAGATATCGCTGTATTCCCTGATCCGGGGGATCACATCCACAAAGAGGCTGATCACCCGGTCAGAGTTGTTTCCCATGGTCTTGAGGATCATCTCCCAGGTGACCGGTTCCTCATCCTGGTGCCAGCAGTCGTAATCGGTCGACATGGCCGTAGTCGCATAGTGGATCTTCTGTTCGCGGGCCAGATTGACCTCCGGCACCGTACTCATGTTGATCAGATCAGCATTCCAGCTTCTGAACATGTGGCTCTCGGCCCGGGTCGAGAAGCGTGGCCCCTCGATGGTCACCACGGTTTTGTCGGTATGATGGCTTATCCCCAGTTCGGCGGCCGATTTGGCCAGCAGCTTTCTGAGGTTGGGGCAGAATGGTTCGGCCATCGGGGTGTGGACGACCTCACCCTGGTCGAAGAAGGTGCATTCGCGGTGGCGGGTATGGTCGATGAACTGGTCGGGGAACACCAGGTGCCCTGGTTCGATCTCCTCTCGCAGGGAACCTACTGCGGTGGCGGCCAGGATGTGGGTACAGCCATACTCTTTCAGAGCCCATATATTGGCCCGGAAATTGACGCCGCCCGGGTAGATGGAATGGTTTCGACCGTGGCGGGCCAGGATGGCGACCTCGACTCCTTTGATCTTGCCGCAGGTCAGGGCTGATGAAGGATTACCGTACGGGGTGTCCACCTCCTGTTCACTGCTGTTCTCCAGGATATCAGGGTTGTCGAGACCCGAGCCGCCGATTATGCCGACCTTTATCATTATATAGACCCTTTGCCTTTGCTTGAAATTATTTATCGAGCATCCAATTAACTGAATGGAGAAAAGCCTGTCAAGGTGAAATCATTTCCCGGTGTGATCTGGCGGCCCTGCTAGCCGATCTTTGGCCTTTTGTTGAAAATTTTCAGGCAGGATCCTGATCACTCATTCAGTTCGTGCCAAATTGACAAAATGATATGCCATAGTGACAGGAAAAATGGCATGGCTGAAATTCAAGTCGTTGATGTGTCGTATTTGTATCTTGTTGGCACGCTTCTGGCAATATAATAAAAGCAAATGCGAGACAATGCGAAAACAACAGATCAAACAACATAAAGGGGAAAGACAATGACTGCAAATACCAAAACAAACACGATCGCTAAAGACTCAAGCAACGCTGCTGTAGACTCTGTTGCAAAGATCACCATCATCACCATGGGCGGCGCCTCCGCATTGATCGGTCTCTGGGCCGTCAGCTGTATCGTTAGCGCCATGGTAAGCACCGGTCCTGTCGGCTTGGTTCGTGGCTTCATCTCAGCCGTAACCGGAATGTAATAGAAAGCGAACAGCATAAAGAAAAATAAAAAATCAATCAGGAGAAATAAAATGACTGCCATCAAGACCAAGACCAAAACCATCGTTAGAGAAACTGCCAATGACGCTATTGATTCGATCTCAAAAGTTACCATTACTGCAATGGCTTCCGTATCCGGCCTGATCGGCCTCTGGGCAGTCGCCTGTGTCGTCGGCGCTATCGCCAGCAACGGTCCTGCCGCCTTGGTAAGCGGTTTTGTTTCCGCCCTGATCGGCTGATAAGCGGAATTAGAACCAGCTTCACAAGACAATAAATAGCAGAAATAGATCGGGCCACCTTCAGCAGAGGGTGGCCCTTTTTTTATTGACGGCCTGATATGATGAATATTTGGGTCAGGCTTTTTTTGTGGCGAAACAAAAAGTACTCTGGTAATACGGTTATATAGCTATTAAAAA
>CBDVDF010000250.1:0-3847 GCA_965372675.1 uncultured Desulfobacterales bacterium | reverse complement strand
CAAGGTGCCGGGGCTGATTACCCGGCCGAATTTCAGATTGAGCTTGTCGATTGCCTTGGTCAGTTCTTTGCCCTTTTCCTTGGCGTGGTTATTCGAGAACAATGCCAGCTGGCCATCTTCCCCGGCGCTGACAAAATTACTGATGCTGAGCCCCAGAAGGCGGACGGGCTTGCGACCGGCCTCGGTTTTCTGGACCAGTTCCCAGCCGTGATGGAATATCTCCATGCTATTACTGGTGCTCTCAGCCAGGGTCAATGAGCGGCTGTTGGTGACAAAGTCGTTGTATTTGACCTTGATAGAGATGGTCTTCCCCTCTTTGCCATGGCGGCGTAACCGTTCGCCGACCCGGGTGGCCAGCGATAGAAGCTCTTTTCTGATCGTCGGCAGATCTCGGATATCTTCTCGAAAAGTATCTTCATGGCCTATCGACTTGGCTTCCCGGCCCACCACTACCGGCCGCTCATCGATCCCCCTGGCCACGTAATACATATGGCTGCCGTGCTTGTTGCCGTATTTGGCGGTGAGGATATCGAGGGGCAGGGCGGCAAGGTCGCCGATGGTCCTGACACTGAGCATCTTCAGTGACTTCAGAGTGGTTCGACCCACCCCCCAGAGCCTGTTGATCGGCAGCTCGGCGAGGAACTGCCGCTCCCGGCCCGGTTCAACAACGGTCAGCCCGTCCGGCTTCTCAAGGTCGGAGGCGATCTTGGCCAGCAGTTTACAGCTGGCGACCCCGGCCGAGGCGGTCAGGCCGGTTTCGCTGCGGATCAGGGCGCGGATGGTGGCGGCGATCCCGGCCCCGCTACCGAACAGTTTTTCGGAACCGCTGACATCAAGAAAGGCCTCATCGAGGGAAATTGGTTCGACCAGCGGCGTGAAACGGTGGAAGATGGCCATGATCTGGCCGGAGATCTCCCGGTAGCGGCCCATCCGACCGGGCAGAAAGATCGCTTCCGGGCAAAGTTTATGGGCGGTCAGGGTTGGCATCGCCGAGTGGATCCCGAACTTGCGGGCTTCGTAGGAGGCGGCCGAGACCACCGAGCGGCTTGACAGTCCACCGACCACCACCGGTTTGCCGCGCAGTTCCGGATTATCCAGCACCTCGACCGAGGCATAGAAGGCGTCCATGTCGAGGTGGATGATAGTCCTGTTTATGTCACTGGTTTCGGCCATGGAGATAAAATAGTCCTTCCGGTTCCTCTTGCCAAGCGTGAGGATTCAGTTAACATTGATAGGCTGTAGTAATTTCGATCTACGACATCGTATTCCAATCAACGCTCGTCATTGCGAACGGAGTGAAGCAATCTCTAGATTGCCGCGTCGCTACGCTCCTCGCAATGACGATATTTGATCGAACTAGAGAGAAGGATCAATGTTCTTTTCATTGAAAAAATATCCTGTTGGCCTCTGGGCCACGAGTATCTTTGCGGTGGCCTTGACACTTTTCTGCAGTCTGTCGGATCTGCGGGCGGCAGAGCCGGATGATTTTGCCGGCTGGTTGATCGAACTCAAGGCTGAAGCCATCGCCGATGGGATACCGGCTTCGGTGGTTGAGGCGGCCCTGACCGGGGTTGAACCGCGGGCCGAGGTCCTGAAGAAGGATCGCAACCAGCCCGAGTTCAAGCTGAGCCTGGCCAGTTATCTGGCCCGGATAGTCTCGGAGCGGCGGGTGGCGAAGGGTCGCCGGATGCTGGCCGAGAATCGCCAACTGCTCGATGAGGTGGCGGCCCGCTACCGGGTACAGCCCCGTTTCCTGGTGGCTTTCTGGGGGATCGAGACCGACTATGGCCGGGTCTTTGGCGATTTTCCGGTGATCCAGTCCCTGGTGACCCTGGCCTTCGATCCCCGCCGCGGCAGTTATTTCCGCCGGGAGTTATTACTGGCCCTGCACGTTATCGGAGATGGTCTGGCCACGCTAGAACAGATGAAGGGTTCCTGGGCCGGAGCCGTGGGCGGACTACAGTTCATGCCTTCGATCTATCGCCGTTATGCGGTTGACTATAATGATGATGGCAAGAGCGATATCTGGCATGATCGGGGCGATATGTTCGCCACCGGGGCCAATTATCTGGCCGCTACCGGCTGGCATGATGATCAGACCTGGGGCCGGGAAGTCTGGCTGCCGGAGGATTTTGATCTGGGCCTGACCGGTCATAAGACCAGGTTGAGCCTGGCAGAATGGCAGGAAAAGGGAGTGCGGCGATTTCACGGCCGACGGGACCTGCCAAAACGAGAGATGAACGCCTCGCTGATCATCCCGGAGGGGGAGAGCGGCCGGGCCTTTCTGGTTTACGATAATTTCCAGATCATCCTCAAATGGAACCGCTCCGATTCCTTCGCCCTGGCGGTAGGAATGCTGGCCGATCGGATCGCAGAATAATACAGGGAGAGACTAATGTTTAAACATATACGTATAGTGATCCTCTTAGTGATCCTGGTGATAGTTGCCGGCAACGCCTGGTTGACCGGCCTGCGGACCACTGACTGGGATATCTCTCTTGAGGCGGTGATCTACCCGATCAACGGTGACGGCAGTACAGCGACGGCCGCATATATCGCCTCGCTCGAGATCGATGATTTTGAACCGGTCGGCAGCTTTATGGCCTCGGAAGGGCAACGCTATCAACTCGATCTGCTGACCCCGATTACCATCGAGCTGGCCCCGGAAGTTGAGAGCTTGCCACCAGTGGCCCCTTTCAATGGAGGGATGTTGGGTATCATGGCCTGGAGCCTGAAAATGCGCTGGTGGGCCTGGCGTGCGGACACCTATGACGGACCGGGCAATATCCGCATCTTTGTCCTCTATTATGATCCCGCCACCCACAAAGAGCTGGACCATTCTCTGGGCCTTAAAGAGGGGCTGATCTGCATGGTCAACGCCTTTGCCGATTATCGCCATGCCCCCGGTAATAACGTCATTATCGGCCATGAACTGCTGCATACCCTGGGGGCGACGGATAAGTATGATCTGCAGACCGGAATGCCGGTTTTCCCGGACGGCTATGCCGATCCACAACGGCAACCCCGTCATCCGCAAAGAAAGGCGGAGATAATGGGTGGCCTGATCCCGGTCTCGGCCGATGAGGGTAAAATGCCATCCAGACTGTCACGAACGGTGATCGGCCCGCTCTCCGCCGCTGAGGTCGGCTGGACAGCACCGGTGGAAGAGTAAAATGGCGGTGATGTTTTGCTGGTGATCAGGTGTGGGGCCTGCCGAAACAAACTCTGGCGTTACGACAAGATTGGACCGGGAGAAGTGTTGCGCTGCCACAAGGAACGGATCGACAAGTTTTATTGTGAGCTGCCGACCGATGGCCACAAGTTCTTCTGTCCCTGCGGCAAGGAGATCGGTATCGACAAAGGAAGTTTCATCAAGATGGTGGCCAGGGCGTTCGTCTATTCCGGCACTAAGCGCAGCAAATGATCACTTGGAGATCATCTGAAGCCGTTGTTCAAGAATACTATAAAATCAGTTCATCTGTAAAAAAAAGACCATAAATCAATCAAATATTTGAGTTGCAATTAATTCTAACAAACTGTTGTGTTAATGTTGTCTTGTAATTAAAATAACAGCCGTAAATCAGCATCTTATTAAGTTTCCAATTAATTTGGTGCACACTAATAACATTGTTAAGTGTCAAAATCATATGCAAATCAAAGCATGGAATTCAGTAGCCTCAAAAGTTAATTTTAATCTTGAAATCAATACGTCTGAGTTTAAACGTATTGTGCCAAGAGATACCGTCATTCTCGATTATGGTTGTGGTTATGGAAGAACATGTGAAACCTTGAACTCAATGGGTTACAGCAATATTGTTGGCGTTGATTCATCGTCTGAGATGATAAA
>CBDVDF010000249.1:0-3862 GCA_965372675.1 uncultured Desulfobacterales bacterium | reverse complement strand
ACCAAGACCATCCCCAAGAACTACGCTGTTAAGCACCTGATGCTGCCCTTCGCCGTCAAAAACGGGGTGCATGAGATCGCTCTCTACGACCCGGCCAAGCGTGAGATCCTCGAAGAGATCGAACGGGCCAACCAGATCAGCATCAAGCCGTATCTCAGCACCAGAAGCGATATCAGCCGGATGCTGGCCGAGTTCTATGGCTTTCAGAAGTCGATTTCGGCGGCCGAAGACCATCTCGGCAGCCCATTGGTCGATCTCGGTAACCTTGAGCAGTATGTCAAGATCAATCGCTCCGGCGAGGTCAGTTCCTCCGATCACCATATCACCAGCGCTGTCGATCATCTTTTCACCTACGCCTTCGATCAGCGGGCCAGTGATATCCATATCGAGCCGAAAAGACAGAAGAGTCAGGTCCGGCTGCGGATCGACGGGGTTTTGCATACCATCTATACCCTGCCGATGGGCGTCCATTCGGCGATCGTTTCCAGGATCAAGACCCTCTCACGGATGGATATCGCTGAAAAGCGCCGACCCCAGGACGGCCGGATCAAAGTCGACCATGAGGACAAGGAAGCGGAGATTCGGGTCTCCACCGTACCGGTCGCCTTTGGGGAGAAGGTGGTGATGCGGATCCTCGATTCGGACATCATGTTCCAGAAGGTCGAGACCCTTGGCTTCAGCGAGCGGGACCTGGAAGTATATCGCGGCTTCATGCAAAGCCCGAACGGGATCGTTCTGGTCACCGGTCCGACCGGTAGTGGTAAGTCGACGACCCTCTATTCGACCCTCAAACTGATCGCCACCTCCGAGAACAATGTAACGACCGTTGAAGATCCGATCGAGATGGTCCACGAGGAGTTCAACCAGATCGCGGTGCAGCCCCAGATCGATGTGACCTTCTCGACCATCCTCCGCAACATCCTGCGCCAGGATCCGGATATAATCATGATCGGTGAGATCCGTGACCTGGATACCGCCGTTAATGCTATCCAGGCGGCCCTTACCGGTCACCTGGTCTTCTCGACCCTGCACACCAACGACGCGGTCTCCTCGATCAGCCGTCTTATCGACCTCGGGGCTCAGCCTTTTCTGGTCGGTTCGACCCTGCTCGGTGCCATGGCCCAGCGGCTGGTCCGGACCATCTGCCCGCACTGTAAAGAGAAGGTGCTGGTCGATACCGAGGTCCTGAGAAATTTCGGTTTCCCGGCCGAGGGTGAGGGCCAGATCGAACTGCAGGGCGGTAAAGGCTGTCGCCAGTGCCGTAATACCGGCTTCACCGGCCGCTGTGGTATCTTCGAGATCTTCGCGGTCTCCGACGAGATCAACCGGATGATCTGTGCCGGGATTTCCGAGGCGGAGATCCGCAAGCAGGCGATCAAGGAAGGGATGACCACCCTCAAGGAAGATGCCTGGCGGAAGGTCCTGGAAGGTATCACCACCTACGAAGAGGCAGCCCGGGTCACTGGTCAGGGGTAGATTCTTCCCTCCTTGCTGGTTTGGCAGGGAGCAGGATCATCCTTTGCAAATCTTCAATAAATGATTATATTCATTTCATGTTTCCCCTTGCGCTTGCAGTGTTGGAGCAGCAGGGGTTTTTTGTTTTAATTTTGTCGGTCTCGTAAAAAGCACCCAAGGGGCATAGCAACCACGAGACGGACGGACAGTGCCACCCAACTTATTGATTTAATGTTGGCCGAGTTGGTCGATTTTGACTTTTTACGTAGGCATCAATTTTCAGGAGAGTGACCAGTGTCCGGCAAGGTGGTGGCCACCAATAAAAAGGCCTATCATAACTATTTCATCGATTCGACCCTCGAGGCCGGTATGGTCTTGAAGGGATCAGAGGTGAAATCGCTCCGGGCCGGTAAAGTCACCCTGAAAGACGGCTATGCCAGGATCAAGAACGGAGAGGTCTTCCTCTATAAGGTTCATATTTCGCCTTACAGCCATGCCACCTATGATGCGCCTGACTCGGAGCGGATCAGGAAGTTGCTGCTTTCCAAGCGGGAGATCAAGAAACTGGTCAGAAAAACTCAGGACAAAGGATTTGCTCTTTTGCCCATGAAGATATATTTTAAAAGTAACGGCAAGGCTAAAATTGAACTCGGCCTTGGCCGCGGCAAGAAGCTCTATGACAAGCGGGCCGTCCTCAAAAAGAAGGATTCGGACCGCGATCTGGAGCGGACCATGCAACGTTATAAATAAAGGAGGAATGTGGAGAGAGCTTTCCCTGTTCTTAATTCTACATTCTTAATTTTCAATTCAATTTATGGGGATGAAACGGATTCGACGGGGACATATAAGCTTGGGCTGCGTGTCGAGCGCTGATAACTCGTAAAACTGCCAGAACTAACATAATCGCAGACGATTATGCACATGCTGTAGCAGCGTAAATTGCTACCGTTCACCACGACCCCTTCCCGTGGGGTTATGACTGAACGTCGCTAATACGGGATAGCCTACCGGCTGCACCTGCCGGCTGACGGGCGAAACTTTAGTAGGATAGTGTCGGAAATTCTTGTCCTGGAGATGATCTGACACGATAAAAAAAACTTTACAGGACTACACATGTAGACGCCTACAGGGGAGTGTTTTCGGACGCGGGTTCGACTCCCGCCATCTCCACCATTTAGAAGTACGGAGAAATCCGGCAAAATCAAAAAGCCCTAGACCAGACAACGGTTAGGGCTTTTTATTGTCAAGTGTGTGAAGTTCGACGGTATATTTGCCGGTATTTTGGGAAGAAAGGCTAACTGAATGTTTAAAAATTAACCAATTCTGTGAATAATGTGATGGATGCCTTGGCCAAGGATATGATGGCAGCTTTACCATGAAAATATGGTGAATGCCTTGTTTCTTGTTAATTCCTACATCGATCACACTTTTACCCTTCCTTCTCTTCTTTTCTCTCGAACACTTCCTTGCTCCATCCTGAAAAATTATAATGGTCCCGCATAAACTTGATCGCATTAGGTGAATCGGTCCCATCTATTTTGATCTGGTTACCGTGCCGGTCGGTCAGCTCGAAAGTATCCCACCCCCAGTAATACTTAATTACGAGATTCATCAGCACCAGGGTAATGTCCAGAAGTGCGCCGCAATTAGGACAATTCTTCAGAAATTTAACAGATTGGGAGTTCTTCATTGAATCCCTGAAGGTGCAGGGCCTCTTGACGCATTCCCTTATGATCAGCCCTTCATGGTAATTCCAGGTACGCCATCTTTCGTCCAGGTGATATTGAGGATAAAGAGCTCGGTCGATCAACGTAAGAAGCTCATCATGATCGATAGGCATATCGACATGAGCCAAGCCACCTTTCCGTTTCACTGCATTCACCATCTCAGGAGTACCTGAGGTGCTGAATGCAAGACAGGGGATTCCCGGGCGTTCTTTCTGTAGATACTCTATGAACTGCAGGCCATCCATCCCCGGGATAAACAGCCAGGTGCAAACTAGGTCAACTTGGCGTTCATTGAAGATCTTTATGCCCTTTTCTGCATTAACAGCCCCCAAAACGACGTAGTTCCCCCTATCTTCAACCAGGCTGTAAACTACGTACTCAAGCCAGCTAGTTTCAGGACATACAAACAAGATCACCTTCCTGTTATCGCGATATGGCACTTTCATCTCAACCATGATCGCCCCTATATTTTCGTCTCATGGAGCAACCAATCGACCGTCTCTTCATACTCAAGGTCGATCCCATCACTGAAGCCTTCGTCCCAACCGAAGTAATAGCCGCAGAACAGGGAGAGGATCATAATGATGATCATCGAGAGGTTGAAGAACCGCCAGAGCCGGCCGGGGATTTTCAGAAGATAGCGCAGCAACCGCCAGAGCAAGTTGGGTCGCTTGGCCGGG
>CBDVDF010000248.1:0-3866 GCA_965372675.1 uncultured Desulfobacterales bacterium | reverse complement strand
CGAATGTCGAACAAGGAATGTCGAATTTTGAAATGTTTTCTTTTACTTCTGCGGTTCAATATTCCTCGGAGTCGAAGTTTATACCCCCCTGAGGGGTGCTTACCTGTTCGATATTCTACGGTTCAGTAGTAGTTAATCTCCGAAGGTCAGGCGATTAAAGCCGCCTTTCTCCCACCAGGGCCGATCGGCAGTGAAGCCGGTCAATTCGAAGAGCAGCACTTCCAGAATAAGGTATACCTTGGTGCCTTTCCTGACGCAGGCGGTGGTGGTCTGACCATGATGGCCGAGGGCCGCGTGCAGGTGAATTCTCGGCTCATCGTCTTCCCAGAATATAGAGCCGGTGCCCAGAGTTTCCCTGGCGCCATCGACTGAATCCCAGACTGGTTCTGGCGGCATCACCGGCTCTTTCGGGCCGGTAACGAATTCGGCCTGTCTGAGGCCGCCGATCACCTGGAACCAGGCCTGCTTGACCTGCTCCTTTTTGACAATGTTCTGCAACTCGGCCAGAAAATCGTCCCCGTCATCCAGGCGGATCGAGAAAACCCGGCCTATTGTTCCCTGTCGGTAGTCCATTCCGCTTCTAGTGCCTCGTAAAACATAAAGTGTCGCAAAATTACGCAGGAATTTGGCGTGCCAGCAAGGCGCGACTGACGGAGCATAGTAACAGCGAAGCGGTGTCTGCTATGCAACAGAAGTCGTAACGCAGCTGGCGCGTTAAATAACAAGTAAGATGCGTCGGTTTATGGTTTATGCGGCACTAGCCTCCCTGGTTGGTGAATTTAAGTCTCTCAGCGTTTGCCTTCAGAGTCTTGAAGATCTCGCGAGAGTGAGTAATCCTCCTGTTGACGGCAAAATTGTCGGCGGCTTTTGCGATGCTTTCGATATCCATATCCGGGAACATCTCCTGGGCCTGGAGAAGAGGAGAGGCCTGCCGGTCCATCGTGAAGAAGCCTTCCTCTTGCCGGTCATTATATTGATCAATGGCTACGGCAACTATGTCATTCCGCAACCGTTCCAGTTCCCGGTGGGCTATCTTGTCCCCCAGACGCGAGCCCTTTCGTTCCACGAGGAAAGCGAGGATCTCATCGACCGGCTGCTGCCGCAGTTCTTTGGCGATGTATTTGACCTGTCTTTTTCGAGAACTGCCTTTTAGTTTGCCAACCAGCCGGATCTCCTCACGCAGGAAATCATCGCAGGGCAGCTTGGCAAGGTAGGCCGGTGGCAGGCTGGCCAGTTCCTGGCTCAGGGCTTCTATTTCTTTGGCCCGCCGTTTCTTTTCGGTCCGGCTGATCCTGTATTCCGTTGTCACTATGATCTCCTGGAAGTAAGAGGCTTTTCTTGTTCTGACCAGAGCTAATCTTCAGCCTATTTTGCAAGTGGCAACTAAAAAAAGCTCGTTTAATCAAGTCGTTACGATAGAGACCTGTTTGTTGGCTAAGTTTCAGTGGCTAGCCGTTTTTTTGTTGCTATCGTATGGTACGCTAAAGTATCATCTCTAAGTCTTTCAAACTAGCATTTAAGCAACTTATTTCAACATATAGATAAGGAATTCTCTCATGAGTCAGAAAACATTTACCATTACCCAGCCGACCCAGCTGGTTTTCGGGGCCGGGGCCATTGCCGGTCTTGCCGATATGGTCAAAGAGAAGGGCGGTTCCAAGGTCTTTCTGGTCATCGATCCAGGTCTGAAAGCGGCCGGACTCCTTAAGCAGATCACCGCGCCTCTCAAGAAGGCGAAAATGCCTTTTGAAATTTATGACAAGATCGATCCGGAGCCAGGTCTTAAACTGGCCGACAATGGCTGCAAGCTGGCGAAAAAAAGTGGTTGTGACTGTGTGGTCGGAGTCGGCGGCGGTTCGGCTATGGATGTAGCCAAGGCGGTGAGCATTCTGCTGACCAACGGTGGTAAGGCTGAGGATTATCTGGGGATTGGCAAGATTAGCAAGCCCGGGGTGCCCAAGATCATGGTGCCGACTACGGCTGGCACCGGTGCCGAAGTAACTTTTACGGCCGTGTTCATCAATGAAAAGACCAAATCCAAGGGGGGCATGAACGGTGATCCGCTTTATCCGGATGCTGCCTTGCTTGACCCTGAACTGACCATTTCCATCCCGCCCGGGGTGACCGCCTCGACCGGCATTGATGCCTTTACCCATGCCATTGAAGCCTATCTCTCCCCCCAGGCCCATCCGGTCTCCGACATGTATGCCCTTGAGGCGATCGAGATGATCAGCCGCAACCTGCCTCTGGCTTACGCTAACGGTGATAACCTTGAAGCCAGATCGGCGATGCTGCTG
This sequence comes from uncultured Desulfobacterales bacterium, assembly GCA_965372675.1. Taxonomy (GTDB): domain Bacteria; phylum Desulfobacterota; class Desulfobulbia; order Desulfobulbales; family JAGXFP01; genus JAGXFP01. Next base: position 1,569 of record CBDVDF010000248.1, on the reverse strand, counting down.
GGCAGTCTGCTGGGCGGTAAGGCGCTGGCCACTGCCGGAGTAGGCCTGGTCCATGCTATGGCCTATCCGCTCGGCGGCATGTTCGGTATCCCCCATGGTCTTGCCAACGCCGTACTTTTGCCCTATGTGGTCGAATACAACCTGGTCGGTAACCCCGGTAAATACGCGGCGGTGGCCGAGGTCATGGGCTATGACACTACCGATCTGCCGGTTCGCGAGGCAGCCGCAGCTGCAGTTGAGGCGATCTTCAACCTCAACAGCGATGTTGGTATTCCCTCCAGTTTGGCCGACCTTGATATCCCCGCCGATCGGATCCCGGAAATGGCCGATATTGCCCTGACCGTGGCGGTACCGGTGAAGAACAATCCGCGCAAACCGACCAGGGACGAGGTTATTCAAATCTACCAGAATGCCATGATTGGCTGGGAGTAGGAGCTCCGTTGTCGGCTGACGATCCCGGCCATATTCTTCGTTGGCCGCGGGATTTTGATACTCGACGTACAAAAAGTACGTCTGCGTTCAAAATCTCTTGCCGCCTCGACTATGACCGGGCTTGTCAGCCTTGCTTTAGAGTAAAGGCTGACACGGGGCAGAATTTGATTCTGTTCCTGATAACTTGTGGAATATGTCATATAAAGGGAAGTTGAGATTGCCGCAGTCACTATCGTGCCCTCGCAAAGACCAATAACCTCGTCATTGCGAGGCGCGAAGCAACGAAGCAATCTCTTTGGAGCAAGACCGTTTACCACCAACAGAAACAAAAAATTATTCACAATAATGACAGAGGTGAGCTAATGCCTGGTTTTGAAGTTTTTGGTGAAGAAGAGAAGAAAGAGATTCTGGAAGTTCTTGATACCGGAGTCCTGTTCCGTTATGAGTTTCCGGAACAGCGCAAGGGGATCTATAAGGTCAGGACCTTCGAGGAGAAGTTCGCTGCCCACCATAGCGCCAAATATGGTCAGGCGGTGACCTCGGGGACCGTTGCCCTGAAGGTGGCCCTGGCGGTTCTCGGGGTGGGGCCTGGCGACGAGGTCATTACCCAGAGTTTTACCTTTGTGGCAACCTGGGAGGCGATCCTTGATATCGGCGCGATCCCGGTGTTCGCGGAAGTTGATGAGACCCTGAATCTGGACCCGGATGATCTTGAGAATAAGATCACCGACAAGACCAAGGCGATCATCCCCGTCCACATGATGGGTGGCGCGGCCCGGATCGAAGAGATCGTTGCCATAGCCGACAAACACGGGATCCCGGTCATCGAGGATACCGCCCAGGCGGCTGGGGCCAAGCTGAATGGTAAAGGGCTGGGCTCGTTCGGTAAGCTCGGAACCTTTTCATTTGACGCAGTTAAAACCATGACCACCGGCGAAGGGGGAATGGTCATTACCGATGACGAGGATCTCTGGCGCAAGATGAGTGAGTATCATGACCATGGTCATGATCATGCCCAGAACCCTGGCGGTCGTGGCGGCGAAGGGCGCAGTTTTGTTGGTTTCAATTACCGGATGATGGAGTTGCAGGGCGCCATCGGCCTGGCTCAATTGGCGAAGCTTGACAGTATGATCGCCG
>CBDVDF010000247.1:0-3880 GCA_965372675.1 uncultured Desulfobacterales bacterium | reverse complement strand
CCCGGCTTCCTGCTCGCCTACCCCGGGGTCCAGAACGTCAAGGGCGCCTCATTCAGTACCTCGAACCTTACCCCGGGCGGCCTCCTGGCCAACCGCGAAGCCAAGGAATATTTCCAGCGACTCCAGACCTCACTGCTCTACCACGCCGATCTGGAGAATTATACCGATTTCTCAGACGCCGAAAAAGACCACCACCGACTTGAAGGCCTCTTCCAGTTCAACCTCAGGGGCGGCCTGAAGTTCGACCTGGCCGGTGAATACAAGGATTCGGCCGACGATTTCTCCGGCTCGACCCTGCTCGATGAATACCAGTCCTCCCTGCTCGATCTCCAGGCCTCCTTTGACCTGAGTCGGAAGACGAAACTATCCCTGGGGGCCTCCAGTTTTCAAGTCGATTACGAAACCATCGTCAACGACATCCGCGACCGAGAGGACAGTACTTTGGCCGCCGGGGCCACCTTCCGTATTCGGCCGAAGACCAGCCTGCTTGTAGTGTATCAATACACCGACGTTAATTACGATCTGAACGTCTTCTCTGACAAAAAGATCCACCACCCCTCAGTCGGCCTGCAGTGGCACGCCTCCTCCCGATTGACAACAGAGCTCAGGGTCGGCTATAGAGCGTGGGAGTACGCCGACCCGGCCATGGACAGCGACGGCGATCTTGACTTCATGCTTCGGGGTAGCCATGATTTCACACCCAAGACCTCGTTGCAGATCCTGGCCGCCAGGCGGGTGACCGAATCGACCATTGCCGGGACCGATTTCATCCTCAATCACCAACTTTCTCTGGCTTACAACCAGAAGATCAACCGACGCTTCATCATCAAGCTGAAAGGCACTTATTCCCAAGACCAGTACGAGGATTCAACCACCGTCCCCCCTCCCTTTGCTCAGGAACGAGAAGACACCACCTACATCCTTTCCCCCTCGCTTGAATTCGTCGCGATGGACTGGCTGGTCGTCAACCTTTCCTACGGGCTGGCCGAGCGTGATTCGAACTTAGACTTCTACGACTTCACCACCAACACCTACCTGTTAAGGGTAACGGGTTATCTGTAGGGGAAGGTTCCCCGTTCAGGGTTCCCGGTTCAAAGGTTAAAAGCATAGAACCCTAAACCCTGAACCTTTAAACCTTTAAACCTTTAAACCTTTGAACCTCTAAACCTTTCAACTTTCATCTTTCAACTTTACTAATATGATCAAACGAAACCTCACCATAGCCTGCCTCGCTCTGTTGGCCGTTATATGTGCCAGCCTGGCCACCGCCAATACCGTTGATGAATACACCGTTGATGAGGGTGATATCCTCAGCATCAACGTCTACAGCCACGATGATATGACCACCAGGGTCAGGATCTCCGGCAAAGGGGATATCACCTTCCCGCTCCTCGGTATTGTTCAGGTCGCCGACCTGACCACCCAGCAGATCTCAGAGAAACTGACCGTGGCCCTGGCCGACGGCTATCTGGTCAACCCCCAGGTCAACGTCTTCATCGAAGAGTTCAGGATCCAAAACATCTACATCAGCGGCCAGGTCGAGAAGCCCGACGCTTACCAGTACAAACTCGATATGACCCTGATCAAGGTCATCACCCTGGCCGGCGGTTTCACCGATCTGGCCGCCAAGAGCAAAGTGCGGATCGTTAGGATGGTCGATGGCAAAGAGATCACGATCAGCAAAGCGAAGATGGATGAAGCGATTAAGCCGGGCGATGTTATTATCGTCCCCGAGTCCTTCTTCTAATAATTAACGAGCAGATACGATCCGATCTCCGGTGTCGCTTTGCATTCAGCATACAGATGTATGGCTGAATACTTTGCTCCTAGGATCTCAGACCGTCTCGACTCGTTAATTGAATTGATGGTTGTTTGTTTATATTCAGACCGCCTCAACTCGTTAATTGTCTAGGGCTTTCGGGCTTTGTACCTTCAGGTAGCACCCTTAACGGGCATGAACTTCGACTCCGAGGGGTGTAAATGCCCTTTGGGTGTATCTTAAACCTTCGAACCCCTGAACCTTTGAACCTTTGAACCTTTGAACCTTTGAACCTTTAAACCTTTGAACCTTAAACAAAAAAACATGCAAGAAAATATCGAAACTGCCGAGCAGGAGATCCACCTTAGGGATTATCTCCACATCATCCGCAAACGCCGCAACACGGTGGTGGTCTTCTTTGTGGTCACCTTTGCCCTGGTCTTGATCACTACTCTGGCTGCCACCCCGATCTTCGAGGCCTCGACCCAGGTCCTGATCGAGAAATCGGACAAGAGTTCCTTTCTCTCCCAGTCAGCATACGGTGGTTACGATCCGGAGTTCAGCGAGACCCAGGTCCAGATCATCAAGAGCTTCAACGTCGCCGCCAGGGTGGTCAAGACCCTGGAACTGACTGGCCGGAACCGCGATAATTATTCCAGTCAGGAAGGCAGTGTCCTCAGTCCCGGTCACCTGATCAAACTGCTCAAAGATCTGTTGCCGGACTCTTCGGTAAAAAACAGCAGTAGCGGCAACCTTGTTTCAGAGGCGAAAACCGAGGCCGACCTGATTGCCGAAAGCATTATGAGGGGAATTACCGTCAAACCGGTCCGCAACAGTCGGATCGTCAGCATCTCCTACCAGCACCCCAACCCGGTGATGGCCAAGATGATCGCCAACGCGGTGGCCAAGGCCTATATGGACGAGGCCCTCGAGATCAAGATGAACTCTGCCAGCTACACCATCCAGTGGATGACCGAAAAGACCGGCGAGGAACGTCAGAAGCTGGAGGATGCCGAGCAGGAACTGCAGAAATATATGCGGGAAAGCAATATCGTCACCCTTGAGAACAAGATCACCGTCCTGCCCGAGAAACTCTCCCAGTTCAGCACCAGACTCTCCCAGGCCATCGCCGAGAAGAACGAGCTTGAGGCCCGGATCCGCAAGATCGACGAGATCGGCGCCGATCAGCCGGCAGCGGAAACCATCATCAACCCGGCCGAGAACCCCCATCTGCAGACCATCCTCGACCAGCAACTCAAGGCCGAGCAGCAGAAGAACGAACTGGCCAAAAAATACGGCCCCAAGCACCCGAAGATGATCAACGCCAACGAGGAGATCGCCTCCCTTAAAATTGAGAAGGCCAAAGAGATCAAACGGATATTTACCTCGATCAATAACCGCTATGACATCGCCAGAAACCAGGTCGGCAACCTCGAGAAGCTCCTTAAAGATACCCGCCAGGAAGCCCAGGAGCTGAACCAGAAGTTCATCCGTTACGACGTCCTGAAACGGGAGGTCGAGACCAACAAGGCCCTCTATCAATCGCTGCTGGTCCAGATGAAGGAGCACAAGGTCACCGAACAGACCAACCGGGTCAATATCTGGGTGATCGCCGAGGCCAAGACCCCGGCCTACCCGGCCAAACCTCGTAAGAAGGTCAACCTGGCCTTGGGTCTCCTGCTCGGCCTCTTCGGCGGCATCGGCCTGGCCTTTTTTATCGAGTACCTCGACAACACGGTCAGTTCCCCGGACGAGGCCGAAAGCCGACTTGGCGTTTCGGTCCTGGGGATCATTGACCAGCTTGGCAAAGATGAAAATGCCGACCAGGCCCTGGCCAGCGATGAGTTCTCCTCATTTTCGGAAGGCTTCAAATCGATTCGAACCGCCATCCTGCTCTCGGCCGCCGATAACCCGCCCAAGAAACTGCTGGTCACCAGCATGCTGCCCAAGGAAGGCAAGACCACGATCACCATCAACCTGGCCCGGACCTTTGCCAAGGCCGGCTACCCGATCATGGTCATTGAGTCAGATCTTAGAAAACCAAGGGTCAATTAAGGATTTGTAGCAGATAACTCCCGGGGCCTGAGCGTTTACCTGGCCGGTATCGAAGACGGAGAGATC
>CBDVDF010000246.1:0-3882 GCA_965372675.1 uncultured Desulfobacterales bacterium | reverse complement strand
GTAGACCTTCATCTCGTTGACGGTCGCGTCCAGTTCTTCCAGTTTGAGGGGAACCCGGGCGGCATGACAGGTGCTTTCGGCAATAACGATACTGTCCGGCGAGTCCTTGGTGATCTCCTGCAACCGGAAGACATTGTTTACCGGGTCGCCGATAACCGTGTAGTCCATCTTTCTCTCAAAGCCGATATTGCCGACCACCACTTCACCGGTGTAAAGACTGATGCCGATGCTCATCGGGTGGCCGAGAATTTTCACGGCGTATTCATCGTTGACCGCAGTGATCGCTGCTTGCATTTCCAGGGCGGCGTCGACGGCATTTTCCGCATCCATTGCAGTTGCGACCGGGGCTCCGAAAAGGGCCAGGAAGCCATCGCCGAGGTATTTGTCGACGATGCCATTATGTTTAAAGACGATCTCGCCCATTACTGAAAAGAAATTGTTGAGCAGGGAGACGCTGTTGTGGGGGCCGATCTCTTTGGTCAGTTCGGAAAACCCCCTGATGTCGATATTAAGCAGGGTGATGTTCTTGAACTCGTCGATCATGGTCTGGCCCGATTCCTCGCCATGAATGATCTGGTCGATGATCTCCTTGGGGACGAATTTCTGGAAAACGCCGCGGATACCCCTTTCCTTTTCGGCCATAGCGGCGGTCTCTTCGTATAGACTGGCATTCTCCAGGGCGATGCTGACCGAGGCGGCGATGGACTGCAGGATATCCTGGTCTTCGCTGCTGAAATCACCATCCTGTTTGTTCAGAACCTCGATAACCCCGATCACTTTGCCTTTGGAGATCATCGGCACACAGAGAACGGACCTGGTCTTGAAACCGGTGGATTCATCGAGCTTCGGGTAGAAATGGCTGGAGGAGGGAGCATCGTTGGCAATGATCGGTCCTCCGCGGGAGGCGACGGCTCCGGCAATACCCTGGCCCAATTTCAGCCGGAACTGCTGGAGTTTGGTCAAGTCTATCTCAAAGGCGACGGCAAATTCGAGTTCGTCGTCCTTGAGCAGCGAGAGAGAGCCGGCCTCGACGTTCATCAGGGTCCTGATCATATCCATGGTGTACTTAAGGACCTGATTGATGTCGAAGATTGACGATGCCAGGGCGCTGCCGATCTGCTTGATCGTTATCAGTTCCTGATTTCTTTTCAGCACCGAGGCCGAGAGTCGATTCTCTTCAAGGGCAAAAGAGACAATATTGGTTATGCACTCGGTGATCTCACTGCTTTCGTAAAAGACCTTGCTGTCTCTGGCAAGGAAGACGATAACCCCGTTCACTCCGCCCCGGATGGTAAGCGGGGCCAGCAGACAGGCTTTAAGGTCATTCGCCAGCAGCAATTCTTCTTCTACTTCATTTTCGGGCAGGGCGGAGAGATCATCAATGATCCTGGTAGAATCCTGTTGGATGGTTTTGCCCACTAGACCGCCATTAAGGGTGATCTGGGTGCCAATATTCAGGTTATGGGTTCCCAGGCTTATGAAGTCGGCAATTTCCAGGTGGTCGCTATGTTTGCTGTCCCGGGTCATGATCATCGCTGCATCGTAGGGAATAACGTCATGTACCTCGGCAAGGATGGCATGGAGCAGTTCACTGTTACGCAGGCTGGAATTAAGGGTCGAGAAAACTTTTTTGAGCGAGTTCATATGGTTCTGGAGAAACTCAAGCTCTTTAATCAGGCGGATATTTTCATAGGTAAAAGCGGCATTGCTCAAGAGCGGGGTAAGCGCCTCGATATCGGGTTGGTTGAAAACTCCGTCCTCGCTTTTCTGAGAAATGGTCAGGACGCCGATTACATCATTGATGGTTTTGATCGGCATGATCACGAAAGAGTTGGTGCTGTAATGGAGCCGGTTGTTGCGGCCAAAGCGCCGCTCATTTTCAATGTCTTCGACTACCAGGGGGTTTTTGTTGATGGTCGCGTATTTGGCGATCGAGGTTTCATAGTCTATGCGATCTTCGAGCTTGATGAAATCGTCGAGGCCGATGCATGCTTTGACTACGAAGGACCAGGGGGTGCTTGTTTTGTCCAGTAGCAGGATGGAACCCTTATCGGCCTTGGCCAGCATTAAGGCTCTTTCCAGAGTGACATGGAGGATCTCCCCGGGATCGAGAGTGACATAACAGAGATCTGAGAGCTCTTTCAGGATGGAGATCTCGGTCGTTTTTTGGCTCAGTTGAGAGGAACTGTCACGGAACTGCTTTTCCAGGGCATTGAAGGATTCAACGATCTGCTGGAGTTCGCCATGACCGGACTCGATGATCTCGGCCGCCAGTTCCTTATCGATCTTTTTACGGATGGTTTTGGAAATGGTGATAATGCTGTCGAAAAAACGGCGCAGGATAGTGAAAGCAACGAAGATATAGACAAGGCTGATAACGCCAAATAATTTAACCGAATTGTCCTGAAAGAGATCGTAGCTGAAGCCAAAATACAGTATGCCGGCACAGGGAAGCAGCAACATGAGGATAAAGATCACATGCAGCTTATAGTATAGTTTCTCGTTGTTCATCGCGCCCCCTTGCAGCAGCCAGTGATCTCTGCGCAACTACAGACAAATACTTATCTATATTACCGCAATGGCAGAAGGAATTACAAGTAATAGTCAGGCTTTCAGGCAGATTGGCGGAGTTATCTGCAAGGGATTGGGCAAAAAAATGGTGCGGTCATGAATAGGCCGCACCATTTAGAATGTATTGAGCTGAAAGTCCGGATCTATTTACCGCAGACTTTTTTGGCCTCATCATATGGCTCGGTGAGGCAGTTGACCAGGAGGGTTTGCTGGTCATCGCTCAGTTCCGCACCGTTCGAGATCATCCAGGAAATGATCGCTTTCCATTTTTTTTCCGACCCACCCATACTCTCGCAAACCCGATCGGTGTTGTGGCAGTCATTACAGACAGTGGACAGCAATTCTTTGCACTGTCCTTCGGCATTGGCTTTTACGGTGCCAAGAGCGGCGAGCAGGACGATCACTGCAACTAGAAAAAAACTTTTTCCCGACATTATGAGACCTCCTTGGTCATTTTTTAGCTGGTTAATGGTATTATAGTTGAAAGATGGCTAACAGGCCTAGTGGTTTTTTTACTGATAGCCTCTTGCCCTGCCCAGATCATTGGATTGAGTGTGGGACACCCCGGGGACGAAACTTACAGATCGGCTGCTATTAATGGACGAGTTTTTGCCAATTAAAAAAATGGGTTGCTGGCTGGGTTTGGCCCTGCTGTCGCTTACCGCTTGCCTGTTGCTGGTGGCAGATTGGGAAAGCCGCCTGGCAGGAGCAGGTTCGGAAAGCTCTTTACGTATTCAAACCTATGGCGCAACTGGCATAAACTGGCAGTCGGCCGATCCCCGGCTTTACCGGAAGCGCTCGGAAGAGGGCGGGGTAGTTTCGGTGGAATACGGCTTCGTTTCTCTGCGCAATGATCCGCTCCGGATCGGCTTGTCGGTATCGGCCGATGGATATAACCAATACCGGCAAAAGTTCGGTTACCGTAAAAGCGAAACAGCCGCGCTGTTCAAGCAGCAGCAGGATTCTCTGGCTGCGGCTTATTCGGAGGCCTTGCGGACTCATCCTGCACCGGAGAAACTGCAGCAGGTCTATGCCGACATAAAGAAGAAATATCATCAAGATCGGGACAACCTTTTCAGTTCACGGGGACTGCGTTATTTAAAGCCTTCGGTCCTTACCGCCGACATTCCCGCCATTGTTCGGTCCAGTGTCAGAAGCCTTTCGCCGGTGGCGGTGTCGCTGGCCGGCAAAATGAGCCGTCTTGGTTATGGTTCGGCCGATATCGTCGCCACCACCCTGTCGATGGTCCAGACTGCGGTAGCCTATTCTGAATTACCCCTGGAAACGGAGGGTCGGATTATTGCCGGTTTT
>CBDVDF010000245.1:0-3887 GCA_965372675.1 uncultured Desulfobacterales bacterium | reverse complement strand
AAACTGCCTTTGTCAGTTATCATCATCGACATCGACCTCTTCAAACGGATCAATGACAACTTCGGCCACCAGACCGGTGATGAGGCGATCGTCATGGTAGCCGAAACCCTGGTCTCCACCCTGCGTAACTATGACATAATCTGTCGTTATGGTGGAGAAGAGTTCCTGGTCGTGTTGCCCACCACTGCCTTGAAAAGAGCTATTGAAACAGCCGAACGGCTGCGCCTGGCAATTGAAGAAAGTGAAATCATCTCTAAAGATAACAGCCCGGTTGAACTGACCATAAGCTTGGGGGTCTCTTCTTTAAAACCGGGGGATTCACTGGACGGCCTGGTCTACAGAGCAGACAACGCCCTTTATATTGCCAAACAGGAAGGCCGCAACCAGGTGCAGTTCATCGACTGAGCCGAATGTTCAAGCACTGCTCCTTGCGAACCTGAGGACCTTTTCTTCGGTGACCAAACAGTCCACCCCCTGGTCATGCGCTTCCAGGGGAAGATCCTGATCTACAACCTGTAGTTCAAAAGCCAACGCCACCCTGAAGGCCGATCTGGCCTGCTGAACCAGAAAACGATCATAGAACCCGCCACCATAACCAAGACGGCCACCTTTGTGGTCGAAAACACTGCCCGGGATCACCACCACTGCAATTTCTCCCGGATCCAGAGGTTCTGCCTTACCAGGAACCGGCTCCGGGATTGAGCAGAAGCCCGGCCGCAGATCTCTAGAGAGGTCGCTAACCAGATATGGCTTCAACCGCTTGTCATCCGGCAGAGAAAGCGGCAGCGCCACTCTCATCCCAACCGCCAGACTACTTTCGATGGCCGCCATGGTCTGGACTTCACTCCTGAAACTGGCGTAGAACATGATTGTCGGAGTCCCCTGCATCTCCTCAAGCCCCAAGAGATTGCTGATCACCGCATTGCTCTTCAGCTCAAGTTCCCGACCCGTTAATCGATCACGATCCGTTAATATTTTTTGGCGCAATTCCTCTCTTTTCATCAGCTATGGTAAGTATCCTTGAACAATTTGTGCAAAAAATACCAGTAAAGATTATTATCTCCCTTTTGTAAACTCGAACTTTTTGCCTCGGGTGTATTTGAGGCCGAACTTTGCAACAATAACCAGCTAAACTGAGCAAAACCTCAAAAGGCCGGACCGTGACAAAACTCCCCGTCGCCATCCTTGAGCAATGGCAAAGAATAATATTTTCAGACCAGCCGGTATATATTCAACCGGAAAGGCCGGACTGGCTGGTCCCCGGCCTGGAAGCAGATCGCCTTCTTCAGAATCCGGTTATTGACCCTTCAGCCAGCCTGGCCCGCGATCTGTTGCTGAACCAGATGGCCTCCCCAGCTCCCCAAACCTACAAAGGACGGGCGCCCTACCTTACTCTTGATAAGCTGCGGGAATGCTGGTTTCACCTGACCTCAAAATGTAACCTTTCCTGCCAGCACTGTTTGTTCGAATCATCCCCAGACACCGACCTCTCCATCACCCCCGAGCTCCTGCAAAAAGGAATCCGGGAGGCCCGCGATCTTGGCTGCAACCTGTTCTATTTTACCGGCGGGGAGCCCTTTGTCTATCCGGACTTTACCAGGATCATCGGCGATCTTCTCAAAGACCCGGAAGTACATGTGGTCATCCTTACCAACGGCCTGCTCATTGACAAACATCTGGACGCGATCAAAAAAATGCCGCCGGAGCGCCTCCATCTGCAAATCAGCCTCGATGGACTTGAAGAACATCATGATCTTCTCCGTGGCGCCGGTACTTTTCCCCGCCTGATGTCTGTACTGGACACCCTTGCCAACCTGGGCCTGGCGACCACCCTTTCGGTGGCGGTCAACAAAGTCAATCTCTCCGACCTGGCCGAGATCACCAGACTGGCCGCCAAAAAGAATATCACCAACCTGCATTTTCTCTGGCATTTTATCCGGGGCAAGGGTACCGCCAAGCAGTTCGTTACACCTGCGGAGATCTTTCCGCGCCTGCTGGAGGCACAAAAGGTAGCAGAACAGCACCAGATAACCATCGATAATATTGAAACATTGCGCAGCCAGATCTTCAGTTCTCCCGGCACCAGATTCGACTTAAGCAACACGGCCTGGGAATCATTAACGATCGGCCCGGACGGCAAGATCTATCCTTCCCCGGCCCTGGTCGGCATCGTGGAACTCGCGGCCGGAGAACTCAGCGATGGCCTCGAAAAGGTCTGGCGACAAAGTCCGGTCCTGGAAAAGATCCGGAGCGCGTCATTGATAGACTCACCGGAGATCCGCAAGCGCCCATTACATTTTCTTACCGGCGGCGGTGATATAGACCACAGCTTTCTACACAGCGGCAAACTGACCGGTCACGACCCTTATCTGGAACTATATGAACAAATTGCCCTCTGGCTGATCACCAACCAGGTCCGAAAACAGCCGGCCCACAATACTGCCGAGATCAGACTCCGGATGGGCGATGTCCGCCACGACTGTCCGGATGGCGGCCAAGAGGTCTCCCTGACCCACTGCAACTGTGTCATCTCTATCTCGGTAAACAATGGCCACCGCTCGGTAAAAGAATTTTACGGCATGGCGGCGCAACTGACCAACGAAGAGATAACCAATCCATTCGGACCTGAGAGTAAAGGTCTGGAGTTTATCCCGACAGAATCAAAAAAGCGCTCCTATGGCTGTGGCAGCCCGATCAGTGACGCTTTCCCCGAACAGGGTGAAACCCTGGTTGACCTCGGCAGTGGCAGCGGAGTCGAATGCTTTATTGGGGCCGAAAAGGTGGGGCCGCGAGGGAAAGTGTTCGGTATAGACATGACCGACGAAATGCTAGAGCTGGCCAGAGAATCGCAAAGCTCGGTGGCTGAAAGACTTGGTTATGACAATTTGGAGTTCCGCCGCGGTTATCTGGAGGACATCCCTCTTGACGATGATCTGGCCGACGTTGTTATTTCCAATTGCGTAATCAACCTGAGCCCCGACAAACGCCGGACTTTTCACGAGATCTTCCGGATTCTCAAGCCCGGCGGACGACTGGTCGTTTCCGACATTGTCACCGACCAACCGATCCCGGTTTCCATAAAGAACAATGAAAAATTCCGCGGCGAATGCCTCGGTGGCGCCCTTCAGCAGGAACAGTTACTGGCGATGCTCAGATCGGCCGGGTTCACAGCGGCAAAACTGATCAAGCGCTTCCCCTACCGAAAAGAAGGGGGAGTACAATTTTACTCCCTGACCTTTGGCTGCCGGAAGCCCGGACCGACAGACAAGATCCATGTTATCTATCGAGGCCCCCTGGCGGCAGTAATGACCGAGGAGGGTAAGCTGCTTTATAAAGGCCGGAAAACCCTACTGGACCGCACCACAGCCGAGGAGCTTGACGAATCTTTCTTCATCATCGGGGACAATGGACAAGTCACCAGCCCGCAAGCTGCGAACAGCTGTTGTAGTCAGCCACAGGTCTTTACAACTGCACCGCTGGAGTCTGACTGCTGCAGCCAGCAGCCACTGATAAAACTTGAGGGGATAAAGCAGGGATAAAAGAGATCAGATCGCAATTACTCTGGTATTACAGAGACGATCGTGAAGAGTACGCTTCTGGGAATCAAACAAGCCGAACAGATAGCCGATCATCAAGGTCAGAAACACGACGATGAATTCACCACAATACCTGCCAAAAGCCTGGCCATAACCTAGCTTGGCGCCGGAAGGCTTGACGATCTTCAACTTAAAGGCCATTTTGCCCGGGGTTGCCCCGAACTTGCCGACAAACCAGGTTATATAGAAGATCCCCAGCAGCATATTGAGCGTCATTGTCGCTACAAAGACCGGATTCAGGGAGTCCGGGGTAGCATAGGCTGCCGGAAAGAGTTTCCGACTCAGCCCTTC
>CBDVDF010000244.1:0-3892 GCA_965372675.1 uncultured Desulfobacterales bacterium | reverse complement strand
ACCTCTTATGAGGCAGATGGTGCCAGGTTCGAGGCAATGCCAGGCAATATCAGGACCACGGCCAAACTCAAGCCGGTCTACGAAGAGACCGACGGCTGGCAGGAGGAGATCAGCCAGGCCACCAGCGTCGATGATCTGCCCGCCAAAGCCCGTGACTACGTCAAGTGGATAGAAGACCTTACCGAGACCCCGGCGATGCTCATTTCAGTCGGCCCGGGTCGGGAGCAGACCATGCTGCTCCGCAATCCTTTCGAAAAATAAGAGTGGACTGGCCGGAAGTTTTTATATAACAATAAAAAGGTACAATACTGTTTTTCCGTAAACCAAATGGCACAGGGGGAGAGGCGATACCATGGTACGGAAAGTTTTAATCACCATCGGACTTATAAGCTTATACCTGCTGATATCCTGCTGCAGTAAAGAAGAAGCCCCGCTGCCGTTGATCAGGATCGGTCATGCTCCCCATGACCACCATTCTCCGCTTTACATTGCCGCCATGAACCCTGACTACTTCGGGGAGAACGGCGGTCTTTACCTCAAAGAAATAACCCCCCAAAAAAAATACCAGCTGATCAGCAACGGCAAGCCGCAGGCCGAAATCCTGCTGCATACTTCAACCGGTGGCAAAGAACTGATCAGGAAACTCAGCGAAGACCAACTGGACCTGGCCTTCGGCGGCATCGCCGCCAACCTTTACTTTATTGACCAAGGCAGCCAGATCAAGATCCTCGCCCCGGTGATGGCTGAAGGGGCCGGACTGGTGATCAACAACAATATCCCCGCCAACAACTGGCAGGAATTCATCGACTACGTCAGGCAACAGAAAAATCCGGTCAGGATCGGCTACAAGATCGCCTTTTCACAGAACCTGATCTTTGAACACGCCCTGAATCACGAGGGGCTGACTTATAACAAGCAACTGGCTGAATCAGGGGCAATGATCTCGATGATCAATCTCTTTGGCGCTAAAAACCTGATCCCGGCCCTGGAAAATGGCCTGGTCGACGGTTTCGTGGTCAATCAACCATTCCCCGCTCTGGCCGAGTACAAGCAAGTGGGACGCGCCATCGTCAACCTGGATGAAATGCCACCCGAAAACTACTGGCGGAACCATCCTTGCTGTGTACTGAGCAGCAAAGACAGTTTCTACCAGAAGCATCCGAAACTGGCCCTGCAACTGACCACCCTCTTTCTCAGGGCCAACCGATTCATTGTCAACAATCCGGACCAGGCGATTATCCAGGTCGCCGAATGGCTGCACCTGCCGGTTGAGGTTGAGCAAAAATCGATCCCCAGCATAAAATTCGTGATCGATTATGATGAAGGCTGGAACCGCGGCACCAGTTTCCTTATTAAAGCCCTTGTCGAGGGTAAAAAGCTGACCGGAAAAGTCAAAAAGGCCTACGAAAAAAAGAAAGCTCTGGAACTTATCTACAACCTTGATCTCCTGGAAAATGCCCGCCAGAGGATATAAGCCAACCATTTCCTCCGGTCCATATTGATGATCATCGCAAATTAAATGAAACTGACCTTATCAAATAAACTCTTTGCCGGTTTTGCCTGCCTCTCCCTGCTGACCATTCTTCTGGGCCTGACAACTTTTGTTTTTTTCCGGCACACGGAAGCAAACAGCCAAAAGATCCAGCAGATCCAGGAGTTCATCATGAGGGTCAAGGCCCTCGAAGCGACCACCTCTTTGATCAGCAACAACTCCTTCGCCCTGACTCTTAACCGAGACACCTACATCCATGACCTGGATACCATAAAAGAACTGTCCGGCAAGATACTTTTATCCGACAACTCCTCAGCAGATCAAAACCACCGCCATGAAACCATGGCCCAGACCCTGGCATATTACCGGCAGTCAGCCATCAACTTCTTTGACAGATCTGAATTGGCCGCCAAGATCCGCCAGAGAAATGCCTATATGTACCTGCAGATGTCACAACAACTGAAAGAGCTGCCGGCCAGCCCCAACAAAGCGCAATCAGCCTCCATAGTTCACCAGATGGAAGTCTTTAAACATGAATTTGAAAGAACCAATGATCCGGCCTTGCTCAACAAGATGGAGACCGTCGCCAGACAGCTGCATAAATTTAAAGTCTCAGATAATCTCATCGCCATGGCCGCTTCTTTTATTGCGGTAAACGAAAAAGCATATTTCAACACCCTGGCCCTGCTCGATACCCAGAAGCAACTTACTGATAGTTCAGCCGGTTTCCTGGTCCTGGCCGATGATATCTCCCGATCCTTACGTGAAGACAATGAGGCAAAGTTTCGGGAGATCAGATCGATCACCATTTCCCTTGTCCTGCTGTCCATCTCGATGACCCTGTTGTTCTGGGCCTTGACCTCAAGGCGCCTGAGCCGTTTCCTGAGAAACCAGAAAAGAGCCATCTACTCGATAAGTTCAGGAAAATATGACTACGAGACCGAAAAGATCAGTAAAGACGAACTGGGAGACGTCTGCCGCTTCACCAAAGAGCTGGCGATCAACTTGAAGAGCGAGATCGCGGAACGTGAGCGCTTCCAGAAAGATAAAGAACAACTGGGCTACCAGTTAACTCAGGCCCAGAAGCTCGAGTCTATCGGCCTGCTGGCCGGTGGAGTGGCCCATGATTTCAACAACCTGCTGACCGGGATCAACGGTTACACAGACCTGGCCCTGGCTCAACTGGAAGACAGTCACCCGGTTAAGAGATATCTGGAGATCATCGCCAGATCGGGAGAAAAGGCCAGTGAACTTACCAGACAGCTCCTGGCTTTCAGCCGTAAACAGGAAATGGTCAAGCAGGTCACCGACCCCAACGAGCTGATCAAGAACCTCTCAAAACTGTTGAACCGGGTTCTGGGTGATGATATTGCTCTCGAGTTGACCACCTCCCCGGAATTACCGGAAATTATGGCCGACCCGGCCCAGATCGAACAGGTTCTGATGAATATGGCGGTAAACGCCAAGGATGCCATGCCGAACGGCGGTAAACTGACGATCAAAACCTCGGCCGTCACCTTGGGCAAGTCGGCGATCAGCCAGCTTGACGGGGTCGACCCCGGGGATTTCGTCCAGATCTCCATTACAGACAACGGCACCGGCATCCCCCCTGAAATCAAAGAAAAGATCTTCGACCCCTTTTTCACCACCAAAGATGCCGACCGCGGCTCCGGGCTTGGCCTGGCCATGGTTTTCGGGATAATCAGACAACACAACGGTCATGTGACCGTAGACAGCGAGCCGAACCAGGGAACCACCTTCAACTTCTTCCTGCCGGCCCTTGAGGCAGGAGCGGATCTTAGCTCCGTTGCAGGGGCAACTGAGACTGAGCTGACCGGCGGCACCGAGACCATCCTCCTGGTCGACGACAACGACACAGCCCGGGATTTTATTTGTGAAACCCTGGAATTTTTCGGTTACAAGGTCCTGGCCGCGAACAGCGGTAATGGTGCGATCAAGACCATCAACCAGACCAACTACGCCATCGACCTGCTGATCACCGACGTCGTCATGCCGGGGATGAACGGCCGTGAACTGGCCGAGACCGTCAAAAGCGAAAAGGCTGAGATAAAGATCATCTTTATGTCCGGCTACACAGAACAGACCCTGGACCAGGAAACACTCTCCCCTGATCTCAGCAAGAACTTCCTCCGCAAACCAATCAGCATAGATACCCTGATCCACAAGGTCAGAGAGGTTCTTGACCGCTAGCCCAAATATTTTACGAGGCGATCTGCCCGAATCTACTGCAGAACCGCGCAGAAAGCATACCGACGTATAGCTTACCACCCGTTTCTTTGCATCTTCGGGCAGCTTACCTCGTAAAATATCCGGCTAGCCCTATTGTCTCTCCGGCGTTCGACTTGTAAAATATCCGGACTAGGGGTCTTTGTAACAGCC
>CBDVDF010000243.1:0-3899 GCA_965372675.1 uncultured Desulfobacterales bacterium | reverse complement strand
CTTGGCGCTTTCCGGCACATCGGCGTATGAGAAGCCGCCGACCGCAGCCAGGCCCCGGAACTGTTCGAGTGAGACCTTGCCGGCAAGGAGGTCGGTCATCGTGATGTCCCAGGGCTCGAAACCGGCAGCATAGAAGGCCGAGGTCATCTCGCGATCGGAGTTGCTGCCCTCGTCTCTGAGGATTGCCACCTTGGGTTTGTCGGTCCGCTCGAGGATCTCGCCGGCAGTCGCCTGCGGGGTGAAGGGCAGATGATAGGTCGGGCCCTTACGGTCGTATATGCTGGCCCGCTCCTCATCGGCACAGGCCGGGTTGACCTGCAGTCGTTCAAGCTGGTAGCTGGTCTCTTCCCACCATTGGCGGAGGGTGAGCATGTTTTCATCGAGGACCGTTTCGCCGTTATATTTGAGCTTTATTTGCTTGTCGGTCGTGGTTTTCCCGAGCAGGCTGGCATCTAGACCCCTGCTCTGCAAGCCTGACAATATAGGCTCAACCTGATCATCAGCACATTCAAAGATCAGGCCCAGTTCTTCGGAGAAGAGGGCTTCGAGGGCGGAGTCATCACCTTTGATGCTGATATCCAGCCCGCAGTTGCCGGCAAAGGCCATTTCGAGAACGGTGGTGATCAGTCCACCGTCACTACGGTCGTGGCCGGCCAGGATCAGTCCCTGGTCGAGGAGCTCCTGGATGGCCTCAAAGGCATTCTTCAGGTCAGCCGGCTTATCGAGGTCGGCCGATTCATTACCGATACTTTTTCTGACCTGGGCCAGGGCCGAGCCACCGAGCCGGTTTTTGCCGCCGCCGAGATCGATCAGGATCAGTGAACTTTTGCCTGGTGTTTTAAGATCGGGATTGGCGATCTTCCTGATATCGGGCATCGCCGCATAGAAGGAGATCACCAGTTCCCGGGGGGATTTGACTGTTTCATTGCCGACCCTGGTTGCCATCGACAGGCTGTCTTTGCCGCCATCCACCGCCACGCCCAGCGAGATCATCACATCGCGCATGCCGATCGCCGCGTCGTAAAGGGCTGCTCCTTCCCCCGGCAGTTTCGGGGCCCACATCCAGTTGGCTGAACATTTAACCCCGGTCAGTCCTTCGATCTTGGCCCAGACCAGATTGGTCAGGGCCTCGCCGACCGCCATTCTGGCGCCGGCTACCGGATCGACCAACATCTTGATCGGTTGTTCGCCGATGGCGGTGGCGCCGCCGGTCAGGCCGAAATGGCTCTGGGCGACTGCGGCGACATCGCTGACCGTCAACTGTAAAGGACCGCAGCATTGCTGCTGGGCGATCAGGCCGGTGACGGAGCGGTCTACCTTGTTGGTCAGGAATCTTTTCGAGCCGACCGAGACCAGCCGCAGGACATCATGGAGGGCATCTTTGACGGTGAGGTCGGCTGGCAGTTGCAACGGCGAGAGATCTGCCTGGGTCCGTTTGTCCTCAAAGGTCTTCTGCGGGACGTTGCCAAGGACTTCGTTAAGTTCGAGATCAACTGGGGTCGAGCCGTCGGTCTCGTCATAAACTATGAAGCGGCAGTCACCGGTTACTTCGCCGAGGACCTCGCAGTTAACCTTCTCGCGGCGGCAGATCTCCTTGAAACTCTCAAGGTTGGCCGGGCTGATCAGCAGACCGTTTCTCTCCTGGTATTCGGCAACGTAGATCTCGAGGACCGACATGGTCGGATCGCCAATTTTCATGTTGCGGATGCCGATCCGGCCACCGGATTTTTCGACCAGCTCTTTCAGGACGTTGGCGGGGCCGCCGGCGCCCTGGTCATGGATCACCTCGATCAGGGTCTTGTCGCCCATCTCATTACAGGCCCGGATCACCCGGTTCATTTTCTGTTCCATTTCGGCATCGCCGCGCTGGACGGCATTGAAGTCGAGGTCTTCGACATTATCGCCCTGCAGCATACTGGAGGCAGCGCCGCCTCCGAAACCGACCCGGTAGGCCGGGCCGCCGATCTGGATAATGTGCCATGATTTTTGCTCCACTTCCTTCTCGGTGTGGCGGGCATCGATCTGGCCGATGCCGCCGGTGAACATGATCGGCTTTAAAAAGCCCCAGCGCTCGCCGTTTGAGAGGCGCAGGTCGAAGGAGCGGGTAAAACCCTGGATCATCGGTTCACCGAACTTGTTGCCGTAATCTGAAGCGCCGTTGCTGGCCTCGATCTCGATCTCAAGGGCAGAGGCCAGATTGGCGGGGCATTCGTATTTCTCTTCCCAGGCCATTTCATAGCCGGGGATGTGGAGGTTGGCGACGCAGTAGGCGGCGGTGCCGGCAACGACGAAACCGCCCTTGCCGGTGCCTTGAACGTCGCGAATCCTGCCGCCGGCCCCGGTCTCAGCGCCCGGGAAGGGGGCAACTCCGGTCGGGAAGTTATGGGTCTCAGCAGTGAAGATCAGGTGGTAGGTGGCGTTCTGAGGCTGGAAAGGCGAAGGTTCGCCGGGGCTGGTCGGCATAATGGTATTGATGCTGTAGCCGGTAATGGAACTGGAGTTGTCCTTGAAGGCGATAACGCTGTTCTCGGGATTGGCCTCAAGGGTTTCCGTGACGATCTCCATCAGGGTCGCAGGCTGCTCTTCGCCGTCGATGATATGCTTGCCCCGGAAAAAACTGTGTCGTGAGTGCTCGCTGTTGGCATTGTTGAGGTCCATGATCTCGACAATGGTCGGGTTGCGGTTATGTTTTTTGACGAAGTAGTCGTAATAGAAATCGCGGTCCCATTTGTCCATGGAGATACCGGGAATCTCCGAGAGGGCCTCGGGACCTTTGCCCAGCATGTCCACATCGTAGACGGCCTCTGGCTCAATGCCGGTTTCGAAACTTTCCAGAGGTTTCGGATAGACGCATTCGGTCATCCGGTCGTGATTGTCGGCGGTGAAAGCGGCGAGGTCTTGCTGTTTGGGGACCAGGTAACGGCGGGAGCGCTCCAGTCGGTTGACTTGGTCGAGGCCGATCGCCCGGCAGATCGAGACCATGTTGGTCGACCAGGCGGTCTCGAAATTAAAGCGCGGCCCCACTTCCACGATCCGGTCGCCGGAGAGCGTAGAACTGTCACTAATAGTTTCGGCCAGCAGGCCGTCGGCCAGCAGCAGCCGGAGCCGATTAAGTTCATCGTCGCTGAGTTCAGCCGATGAGCCGATATTGAAACAGTATTCCTGGTTGCTTTCGGTCTGGCGATACAGTCGGGTTACGATCATTTGCGGCTCACAATATTAATGTTAAAAAAAACAAAACAGATAACAATATAACACCTTGAAATAATTAGATATTTTAAGAAATATCCGGTAGGGTCTGCCGTTGTAGGACCGACAAAAAAGGCAATATACCACAAGGGCTTTTCCGCATCAATACAACCGGGTCGAAAAGACTGTATTAGTGGATTTATCTGTCGGAAACTGGCGGCGGTTGGCGGGATGATCTGGGAAAAAGGCTCTGTCGCCATCATTGGTTGATGGGGTTGGACACCTGCATATCTCCATGATTTGTTAGCAGAAATCTTTTTTTACTTGCAAGTCCTGACCTTGGTTGTGTAGCGTGATTTAAGGGTCTGTCCGGTTGGCGCCTTGCCTGCCGGTACCGGCACAAAAAACCAGGAAGATCGGGGGATAAACATGAAACTGATCACTGCGGCAATATCGATACTGGTTCTGATCTCTGCAACGGTAGTTTCAGCCGCTGAGATAAGCGCTTCCGCCGAGCTGAAAGGCGACAACACGGTAATTTCATGTACTCCGGTGGCAGGAGGCAGTATAGACAGGGCCTATATCTCGATCCTCAGCGCCACCAGTGGTTCGGGTGAGCGGCATGAAATGGAGGTCTCCGTTAACAATAGGGCAACCTATGTGCTGGCGGGTGTCCACGAGAAGATCGAAGTGCGGTGCAAATTTTTCAT
>CBDVDF010000242.1:0-3922 GCA_965372675.1 uncultured Desulfobacterales bacterium | reverse complement strand
CATGGTCTCGGCCGTTTCTTCAATGTTCCTCTCCGATGACAATGAGAAAGTCTGGGCCGCCCCGGTGCCGGCCGTTGATCTCTACGCGATGCGCTTCGTCACCACCACTATTTATACTTCCTGGATGATGATCGTCTTTTCAATCCCCATTTTCGCCGGCTACGGCACTGTCTTCAAGGCCGGCTGGCTCTACTGGCTGATGATGCCACTGACCGTGCTCTCCGTTGCCGCCATCGCCACCGGTTTCGGCAACACCATAACCATTATCCTGGTCAATATTTTCCCGGCCCGGCGCACCAAGGACATCGTCCTCTATCTATCGCTCTGTTTCGGGATATTCATCTATATCGTTTTCCGCCTCCTCAAACCGGAAGACCTGATCAACCCCGACCGCTTCGGTCACTTTGTCGACTATCTCTCCAGCATTTCCACCCCGGCGGCCCCCTATATTCCGGCGGCCTGGGCTGCCAATCTCCTCTCCCTTTATCTGCTGGACCGGGAGATCGACTGGCTGGTCCTAGCCCTGATCGTCGTCAGTCCGGTCGCCCTTTTCTTCATCGGTGAATGGGTGATGCAACGCTGGTTCTTCAACGGTTACTCCAAGTCTCAGGAATCTTTCGGAGGCTATCGTCGCTTCGGTTCCGGCTCATCTTATCGCCCCGGAGTAAGGCGCTGGATCGCCGCAAAAGAGACCAAGACCTTCCTCCGCGACTCGGCTGAGTGGTCACAACTGTTCATGATCGCTGCCCTGGTAGTGGTCTATTTGTACAACTTCAAGATGCTGCCGGTTGACCAATCCATATTCGCTGAAGAATACATTACCAATATTATCTCTTTCCTGAATATCGGTCTGACCGGCTTCATAGTAGCCTCACTTTCAGCCCGTTTCGTTTTCCCATCGATCGGGGCCGAAGGAGGCGCCTTTTATATAATCCGCTCATCCCCTGTCTCTCTGGTCAGTTTCATGCTGCAAAAATATCTCTATTATGTGGTTCCATTCACCATTATGGCTCTGCTGATGGTAATTACCTCCGATTACCTGCTTAATATCACCGGACCAATGTGGTGGATCTCGATTGGCACAACGCTGTTGATCTGCTGGACTGTAGTGGCGATGGCGGTCGGCTTCGGTGCGATACATGCAGACTTCAAAGCGGAAAGCCGGGCCGCAGCCCTCGGCGGCATGGGGGCGGTTCTCTTCCTCTTCACCGCCATGACCTATGAAATAGTCGTCATCTGCCTCGGCTTCTTTCCCGCCTATAGAATAGTCGGCAAATGGCTGCGAAAGTTGCCGGTGAATGGTTGGGATCTGACCTTGATGAGCGGCTGGGCCATCTTCGCCGTGCTCAGCGGCATATTTATCGCTGTCTTTTTCTTCAGGAAAGGGGTAAATAGTTTACAGAACAGAGCCTGACACTCCAGTGGAGTTCGGCCTGCAACTTAAATAACTGTAGCAAGCTGGGAGCACACAGCAATATCCAACTATTCCAAGTAGTTATACAACTATGCTAGCCACCATACTGACTGGGACCATCTCCGGCATCAACGGACTTATGGTAGAAGTGGAGACCGACATCGCCCCTGGCTTGCCGACCTTCTCTACCGTCGGTCTCGCGGAGGGAGCAGTACGTGAGGCCAAAGACCGGGTCAAATCGGCCATCCGCAACAGCGGTTACAGCTTCCCGAACCGGAGGATAACCGTCAACCTGGCACCGGCCGATATCAAAAAAGCCGGCTCCGGCTACGACCTGCCGATAGCCCTGGGCATCATTACCGCCTCCGGGATCATTGAAAGTAAACTGCTGGACAAATACGGGGTCATTGGCGAACTCTCCCTCGACGGCTCGGTCCGGGAAGTGGTCGGTGTTCTGCCGATGGTTATCGCGGCCCGGGATGACGGACTGGACGGGGTTATCGTGCCAATCCGGAACGCCCGGGAGGCGGCCGTGGTCGCCGGGCTCAGGATTATCGGGGTTAAAACCCTTTATGAGGCAGTCGAGTTCCTGGCCGGCAAAAGGGAGATCAAGGCAACGCCCGCGCCCAAGTCCCTGGATGACCCGCAGCGAACCGACTATGAAACCGACTTCTCCGAAGTCAAAGGCCAGGAACAGGTCAAAAGGGCCCTGGAAATAGCCGCGACCGGCAACCATAATATCATGATGAAAGGCCCTCCCGGCTCCGGCAAGACCATGCTGGCCCGGCGGCTACCAACCATCCTGCCGGGTCTGACCTTTGAAGAAGCCCTGGAAACCACCCGAATATACAGCGTCATGGGCCTGTTGCCGGCCGGGGAAAGTCTGCTCAAGGCGCGCCCTTTCCGGGCCCCGCATCACACAATTTCCGATGCCGGCCTGGTCGGCGGCGGCCAGGTCCCCAAACCGGGTGAAGTCACCCTGGCCCATAATGGCGTTCTCTTCCTCGACGAGCTCCCCGAGTTTCGCAAGAATGTTCTGGAGGTCATGCGGCAACCGATGGAAGATTCCCATGTTACCATCGCCCGGGCGGCCATCTCGATGAAATTCCCGGCCACTTTCCTGCTGGTGGCGGCGATGAACCCCTGTCCCTGCGGCTATCTTGGTGACCCCGGCCATGAGTGTTTCTGTAACTCTATGCAGATCCAACGCTATAACAGCAGGCTCTCCGCACCATTGCTGGACCGGATAGATATCCATGTCGAAGTCCCGGCTGTCCCATACAAAGAAATAAGTAATACCCGGAAACCGGAAGGGTCAACTGCGATCAGGGAAAGGGTAAGCAAGGCAAGGCGCATCCAGCAGGAGAGATTCAAGGGTAGACCGGGAAGCATGGTCAACAGCAGGATGACCCCTGGCGACCTTGACAGATATTGCCAGCTTGATCAGGAAGCCGCAGACCTGCTCGAAAAGGCGGCCACAAGTCTGGCCATGTCGGCCAGATCCTGTCACCGGGCCCTGAAGATCAGCCGGACGATCGCCGATCTCGACGAAGAACAGGACATCAAGATCGGTCATGTCGCCGAGGCCATCCAGTACCAGCGCTCGGCCCCAAAGATTTTCTGAGTTACAACACCACCCTGCCATTAAAATAGAGATACTCCCGATAGTCAGTCTCGGAAGAAACTTATGATCTTATGGGCGTCCCATGTGGGTCCTCATCAAGTCAGGGCTTTAAAGCGGCTCTGGTTTAGAATTCACTTATCGATGGCAGGAAAGAGCCTGTGAGATTCGAATACTGTCAGAATTAATACTCTTTTTGATTGCACCTGGTAAACTATACGATAGTTTCCTGCGATAATTTCCCGTATGTCGTCACGGGATAATTCAGGTACTTTGCGGCCTGCCAGTGGTGAAAGAACTATATCTCGTGCTTTTGTCTTGAGCTGTTCAAGCCAACTTTTTGCAGCTGTTGCATTGTCTGCCGCAATATAGCCACGGATGGCAATCAGGTCATTTTTTGCAGTTTCAGTCCACTGGAGTTTCATCAAGAGCCTTGTCCAATTCCTTGTCGGTTAGTACCCTTCCTTGCTTTACATCAGTCAAACCACTATTAATTGCCTTGATAAACCGATTTTTCTCAGAAAGAGAATCAAATTCAGCGGGAGAAATAATTACACCGGCTGGCTTACCGTTTTGGGTGATTATCACTGGCCGGTGAGAGGTTTGTATTTGGCGTAACATTTTTGATGCATGGTTTTTGAAATCTGATAAAGAAACAATGTCTTCTGAAACATGAATAGGTTTCATCTATAGCCTCCATTTAGTATCATGTATGGTTTAAATATAGGCCCGAATTCGGTATTATTCAAGAAGAATTTGAATTAGGTGTTCACTTAGAATATTAATTCTTTTGGGATCGGCCTGCTTTACCGGGGCGTAAAGTCCTTCCATCAATAAACAGCCCGGATATTGAATTACAGCGGATACACACCAGCCCATTACATCCG
>CBDVDF010000241.1:0-3922 GCA_965372675.1 uncultured Desulfobacterales bacterium | reverse complement strand
GTCCCTTCAATATCCCCAAGTTCGAGTGGGATGATCCAACCCCGCAGATCGTCAAATGTCAGCTCTGCTCCCACCTTCTGGATAAGGGTGGGATTTCGGCCTGCTGTGAAGTCTGCCCGACCGGGGCCTCACTTTTCGGCCCGGTATCAGAGTTGATCAGGGAAGCGAACCGGCGGCTCCACATGACCGCCGGTGAGTCCTATGAGTTCCCGGTTGCAGATATCTCCGGCCGGATACCTGAGCAGGTCCAGGTGCATAAAGCCGGCGTCTATGCCCAGTCGATCTATGGGGAATATGAAGTTGGCGGCACCCAGGTTCTTTATCTGTCCGGAGTTCCTTTTGACCAGCTGGGTCTGCCCGTATTGCCGCATGAATCCTATGCCAGCATTGCGGACGGTATCCAGTATGCGATCTACAAGGGAATGGTTTACCCCGTGGTGGTACTCGGCGGCCTGCTGTATATGGTCAGCAAACGGGGTGGCGAAGATAAAGGCGAGAAATAAGTCTTTAAAAGACTTTTTCATTTCTGAGGAGCAAGACAAATGAGTGAAGCAAAAGCAATCGGAGGGAAGATCTGGACCAAGCCGTTTATCTTCCTCACCGCTATTGTGGTCCTGGGTGTTTTCTTCCTGGCCCAGCGTTATCTCTTTGGTCTCGGGGCGGTAACCAATATGAACGACGGTTATCCCTGGGGGATCTGGATCGGTTATGATGTTGTGGTCGGCACCGCCCTTGCCTGTGGCGGTTACGCCATGGCGCTGCTGGTTTATGTTTTCAATAAGGGAGAATATCATCCCCTGGTAAGACCGGCGCTGCTGGCCAGTATGCTGGGTTACACCCTGGCCGGGGTCTCGGTTATGTTCGATATTGGCCGCTACTGGCAGGCCTACAACATCATGATCCCCGCCAAGATGAACTTCCATTCCGTCATGCTGGAAGTGGCCCTCTGTGTCGGGGCCTATGTCATGGTCCTCTGGTTTGAATTTGCGCCGGCGATCCTGGAACAGGTCAAGGCCGAAAAACTGCAGGCCAAACTGAATAAAGTTATTTTTGTTTTTATCGCCCTCGGGGTGCTGCTACCGACCATGCATCAATCTTCCCTGGGCACGATGATGCTGGCGGCCGGTCATAAGCTGTCGCCGCTCTGGTGGTCCAGTTTCCTGCCGCTGTTGTTCCTGATCTCGGCCCTGGTTATCGGTTATGCGGTCGTGGTTTTTGAATCATCGGTCTCCGCCCTGGCCTTCAACCGGCCCCTGGAAACTGATATGCTCTGCAAGCTATCCAAGCTGATCCCTTGGGTACTGGGTGGCTACCTGATCATTCGTTTCCAGGACATCAATGCCAACGGCCTGTTGCCCCTGGCCTTCTCGGGCGGATTGCAGGGGAACATGTTTCTGTTGGAAAACAGCCTGCTCCTTGGGGCGTTGTTGATTCTGGTCTACCCGGCCA
Organism: uncultured Desulfobacterales bacterium; assembly: GCA_965372675.1. Lineage (GTDB taxonomy): Bacteria > Desulfobacterota > Desulfobulbia > Desulfobulbales > JAGXFP01 > JAGXFP01. The sequence goes on along the minus strand of CBDVDF010000241.1, from coordinate 2,473 downwards.
ATCGCTGTTCACCCAGAATGCAGTTTCTGGCGGCTCTTCTGATCATGGTAGGTGGTGGCCTCTACCGGCTGAATGCCTACGTGATTGGTTATGATCCGGGCAACGGTTTTCACTATTTCCCGTCGGCGCCGGAACTGATTGTCACCTTTGCGATAATCTCTGCTGAGATAATGGCCTATATCTGGTTCGTCAAACGATTCCCGGTGTTGCACCAAATTAAACAGCCCTGAAAACAGGATTAATATAAGGAGAACATTATAATGTCTAAAAGAATTGTTATTGATCCGATCACCAGGATTGAAGGTCATTTAAGGATAGATTGCGAGATCGATAAAGGTAAAGTGGTAAATGCCTGGTCCTCCGGGACCATGTGGCGGGGGATCGAGAAGATCCTTGAAGGGCGTGACCCACGTGATGCCTGGATCTTCACCCAGCGGATCTGCGGGGTCTGTACCACGGTCCATGCCGTGGCCTCGGTCCGGGCGGTTGAAAACGCCCTCGGCCTTGAAGTGCCGATGAACGCCCAGTACATCAGGAATATGATCATTGGCGCCCATGGTATATTTGATCATATCGTTCATTTTTATCATCTTTCGGCTCTCGATTGGGTGGATATCGTTTCGGCCACCAAGGCCGACCCCAAAGCGGTGGCCAAACTGGCCCAGAGCCTTTCACCGTGGCGCCGGAACAGTGCCCAGGAAATAGGGGCCATTAAGGACAAGTTGGCATCCTTTGTTGCCACCGGCCAACTGGGGGTATTTTCAAGTGGTTACTGGGGACACCAGGCCATGAAACTTTCGCCGGAGGTCAATCTGCTGGCCGCCACTCATTATTTTCAGGCCTTCGAGTATCAACGTAAGATCAACAAGGTGGTGGCGATCCTCGGCAGCAAGACCCCCCATATCCAGAATCTGGCCGTCGGCGGGGTCTCAAATCCGATCAATCCCGACAGCCAGTCCACCCTGACGGTGGAAAGACTCTTTTACATCAAGAACCTGATCGATGAGATCGGTGATTTTATCGAGAACGTCTATATGGTTGATGTCGCTGCGGTGGGGGCGTTCTATGCCGACTGGACAAAGATCGGCAAGGGCGTGACCAACTATCTCAGTGTGCCGGATATGCCGATGGATACCAAGGGCACCATGTTCTCTCTGCCCGGCGGTTATATCCCCAACGGCAAGGTCGGTGACTATGAGAAGATCGATGATTTCGGCTCCCCATTGTTCAGGGACAATGTCAAGGAGTCGATCAAGCATGCCTGGTATGATGGTGACTGGGATCTCCATCCCTTTGACGAGGATACGGTCCCCAAATACACCGAGTACCAGGATGACGGCAAATACTCCTGGGTCAAATCTCCGACCTTTAAAGGCAAGCCTGCCCAGGTCGGGCCGTTGGCCAATGTCCTGGCCATGTACGCCGCCGGCCATGGTCCGACCAAGAAACATGCCACCAGAATACTCGGCCTGGTCAGCAGTCTGGTGGGCTCCAAAGTCGGTCTCGGAGCACTTCATTCTACCATTGGTCGTCATGCGGCCAGGGCGGTACGCACCGCGGTCTTGAATGATGTGCTCAAGGAACAATGGCAGGGGCTGATGGATAATATCGGTTCCGGGGATTATGATACCTTCAATGCGCCAGTATTTCCCAAGGGCGAGATTCGGGGGGTTGGATTTCACGAAGCGCCCCGCGGAGTTCTTTCCCACTGGGTGATCATCGAGAACGGCAAGATCAAGAACTATCAGTGCGTGGTGCCGTCAACCTGGAATGCCGGGCCCCGAAACCAGAACGATGAACTGGGGCCTTATGAAGCGTCTCTGATCGGTACCCCTGTAGCCGACCCGGAGAAACCGCTGGAAGTATTGCGGACTATTCACTCTTTTGATCCTTGTCTGGCCTGTGCCGTCCACATGATGGATCCTGAAAAGAACGAGATCGTCAAGGTCAAGACCCTGGTATGAGCGATATCGAGGCGGTGGATAATCAAGGGGCACATCAGACCCCCGGCTTAAATGTGCTGGTGATGGGGGTCGGCAATATGCTGCTGACTGATGAGGGTGTTGGCGGCCGGGTTACGGAAGAACTTCTCCGCCAGTACAGAATTCCCGCAGGGGTTGAGGTTATCGACGGCGGAACCATGGGTATGGATCTGCTCCCTTACATGGATGACAGGTCGCATCTGTTGATCGTCGACGCCATTAAAACCGAACAGGCCCCCGCTCATGCAGTCAGGTTGCCTCTTGACGACCCGCCGGCATTTTTTCGAACTATGCTTTCCCCCCATCAGATCGGCCTTTCTGAAGTGTTTGGAGTAGCCAAACTTACCGATTGTCTGCCGCCGAATATTGTCCTCTTCGGTATCGAACCGGTGAGTCTGGAGACGGCGATCGGTCTGACCCCCGAAGTGGAGAAAAACGTGCCACTTCTGGTCAAGATGGTCAGAGATGAACTGGCTGCCCTGGGCTTTACC